>JAICWB010000171.1 GCA_025935035.1 Terriglobales bacterium | reverse complement strand
TTTTCCCGAAGGTCCGACAAACGGTTTGCCTTGTAAGTCTTCTTTATCGCCAGGCTGTTCGCCGACGAGGATTACCCGCGCATGCGACGAACCCTCACCCAAGACCGTCTGCGTGCCACATTTATATAGGTCGCAGGCAGTGCAGCCTTTCGCCGCCTCGCGCAATACAGTCAGAGTCGGACGTGCTGGTATAAACTCGTCGGCGGTGTGTGCCGGTTTCGCCATGCATTTTTCGATGCACGCATCACAATCCGCGAGGCCACATGAGATCCCATACCGAATACCTTACGTTCAACACAAAGAATCATCGCGAATACGTGCACATCACGCCGCAGGTCGAAGCCATCGTGAAGAAATCTGGCGTCCAGGACGGCATCGCGCTTGTCTCCGCCATGCACATCACCGCGGGCGTTTACGTCAATGACAATGAGTTCGGATTGATCGAGGACATCGATGAATGGCTGGAGGAGCTGGCGCCGTTCAAACAGAACTACAAACATCACGAGACGGGCGAAGACAACGGCGACTCGCACCTGAAGGCGATCTTGGTGCATCACCAGGTCATCATGCCGATCACGAAAGGCAAGCTTGATCTCGGAACGTGGCAGCGCATCTTCTACGCGGAGTTCGACGGTCAGCGGCAAAAACGCGTGCTGGTAAAAGTAATGGGCGAATGAAGGATTCATTCGCCCATCGTTTGTTGTTCCCTAAGCGGGCTATTCGGGATTTGAGTCTGAATTGTGTTTTGCCGACGTGAACGTGAGCGTCTGGGCGGTGTAGTCTCTGCCATTGAACACGGCATTCACGGCCACTTCATTGCCCACTTTGAGCTCGTCCGTCACCGGAACAGTGTTGCGGTCGAACTTGATCTCATAAGACTTATGGTCAGAGTTGTTGTCCACTGCCAAGACTCCATTACGCAGGTCCACATTGGTAAGCGTGCCATAGAAAGTAAATGTGTTTCCGGGTAACGCGATGATGTCGATCTCATTGGCGGCATGGTGTCCATCTCCCGGGCTTAGTTGCAGTGAAACCAGCGCCATCTGCCGCAGATCGCCTGTTGAGCCGGATGCTCCGCGGTTCTTGATCAGCGTGTTCGGTGAGACCTGAACAGTAACCTGCGAACCGGACATCTGGTCATTAATGGTCAGCATGCCAGATTTCGGATTGTAAGAAGCGATCTGTCCGCTGGCATCGACAGGTGCTGAAGTGGTGTGGATGTAAACATCGCGGGCGAAGATCTTGTGGTTGACCAACTGCGTGTCGAGATAGACCATGTCGCCTTTCTTGATCACGGTCTGGTTGATCGGCGTGCCGTTTCGGTCAAAGCGTGTACGCGGATCGAACAGTACTTTCATCTTTCCGCCCTTGCCAAAGACGTCGATGGTCATCTGATTGCGGATCTGGTCAATGTCGCGCACCGTTCCGCCGATCAGCGCGGACTTGTTCTTGGGCAGCGGCCCGGGATCAAGTTTCGGAGCCAATACTGACTTCGGATCGGTCTCGGGATAAACGGTCGTCGTAGGAATCGCCGGATTGTGCCTGCTCGAAGAGCTTGAGGCGTTATCTGACGCGGGCAGAGCAGGCTTCGCAGCAGAGTCAACGGCCGGCTCAGCTTGCGTGTCGGGCGCGGTCGGCTTGGTTGCGGTCGCGTCCGGTGCAGGAGTCGTCGGGCGTGTGCTCGACGTAGGGTCGCCAGGCGGTTTCATGGTGGATGGCGGACTTGCTTGCTGCGCGATCGCAACACTCACCGCGAAACAGAAAAACAGCGCACACAGCACTGACGTGCGATTGACCCACTTCGATAGCATCTAAGGCTCCTTAGGAAGGGCGAAGTACTTCTTCCCGCACTTGGATGCAGAGTCTCTGGTTTTGGGATTCCAGCTACTCCGCATGCAACCTAAAACGCCTTTAGGACATTCCATATAGCAGGGCCGACTGCAGCCCTTGTCAACAGACGAATCAACGACCCATTCAGGTGAATCATCCGTGAAGAAATCCAGGAACCTCGTTCTCGCGCTTACATTCTCGCTCGCAGCGTTGCCGGCCGCATCAGCTCAGAACTTACGCATCCCGCTGCCGAAACGCAGCCACCCAACGCCGGTGCAGAAGCTGAACCAAGCGGGCGTAAAGGAGCTGCAGCACAATAAGATCGAGGCGGCGCAGAAACAGTTCTTCAAGGCATATCTGATCGACCCAAATGATCCTTTCACGCTGAACAATCTGGGTTATGTGGCTGAACTTCAAGGTGACGTGGATAAAGCGCAAAAGTTCTATGAACTCGCTGCAGCCAATGCCACGGACGCGGTCGTGGATAAGTCCACGAACAAAGACCTGGAAGGCAAGACGCTGGCGCAGGTCGCGGGACACGTGGAAGACAATCCGCTGGAAGTGAACCGCATGAACGTGGAAGCCATTGGGCTGTTGGAAAAAGACCGCGCTATGGAAGCCGAGAGTGTTCTGCAAAAAGCGCTGACCATGGATCCTCATAATCCGTTCACTCTGAACAACCTTGGATTCACAGAAGAGAAACAAGGCGAACTGGAAAAAGCGCTGGACTACTACAAGCAAGCCGCGGCAACCGGTTCGCATGAAAAGATCATTGTCGCGAGTGAAGAGAACAAAGGTTGGCGAGGCAAGCCGATCACTGAAGTGGCATCCCGCAATGCGGAAAAAGTCACCAAGATGATGAAGTCGGACGAGACCGTCGATGCGAAAGTCGCACGTTTGAATCTACGCGGAGTTTATGCGCTCAACCATAACGACCGCTCGGACGCGAGGAAGTTTTTCGAGGAGGCTAACAAACTGGATCCAAAGAACGCCTTCAGCCTGAACAATATGGGCTACCTCGCTGAACTGGACGGCGACCGTGAGACTGCAAACTTCTACTACGAAAAAGCGCAGCAGGCGGATGATTCGAATACCAAAGTCGGCGTGGCCACGAGTCGTGATGCCGAGGGGCATCCGTTGGAAAAAGTAGCGGACAAGAGCCAGACCACGGTTGATTCTGCGATGAAAGTGGAGGCCGCAAAGCGGAAAGCTACGAAAGGATCGCCGGAACTGAAGACTCGGGACGGCTCGACAGTCACCCCTCCTACCCCGCCTGCCACAGAACCGAAGTCGCAAGAGCAGAAGTAAGAGCTATTTCAAGCGGAACAGGTGATTGAGCGGGCCTGTTCCCTTTCCGGTCGGGTATCCGGCCTCTACTGCCCGGCGAACGAACTCTTTCGCATCGCTGACGGATTTCTTTAGATCGCGGCCTAAAGCCAAACCGCAGGCAATCGCAGTGGAAAAGGCGCATCCTGTACCGTGAGTGCAATTTGACTCAACCCTAGCTCCGGGGAAGTCCACCGTCGCTCCACCTTCCAAGGCCAACACATCCACGTTTTCCGGCAAGTGGCCGCCGGTGACTACTACGTTCTTCGCTCCTAGCGTCTGAAGCTCATGAGCGGCCGATCTCATTCCCGCGAGATCGTGCACCGGCTTTCCCGTCATGACTTGGGCTTCGGCCATGTTGGGGGTAATCAGGGTTACGCGCGGCAGGAGTTCGTTTCGCAGAACCGAGAGTCCCTCGGAGTCCATGAGGTCAGCTCCTGAGGAGGATCGTAGGACTGGATCCAGAATGATCGGTTTGCCGATTTGCGATTCCAGAAAATGCGCCACTTTCCGGGCGACCACCGCCGTACCCAGCATGCCTACCTTGACTGCTGAGATCTCAGCGTCTTCCGCCAAGGCATGAAGCGTGTCGCGCAACAGTTCTACCGGCAATGTCTCAACTCGGATGACGCCTTGGGTGTTCTGGACGGTGACGGCGGTAATCGCCGCTACCCCATAGCATCCTAAGGCGGCCATGGTTTTGAGGTCACCCGTGATCCCCGCCCCGGAGGAGGGGTCAAACCCGGCAATGGTCAAAACCACGGGAATGTTCGCGGGACCCATACCAGCAATCTAGAGAGAGTGGCGCCCCCAGGTCAAATCTTGCTGCATGGCATTCCCTGCCGGTTGCCCCAAAAAGAACTATTTCTGGGGCATACAGGAACTAGGGCCTTCCATCTAACTATCGGTAGCAAAAGCAGATAGTACTGTGTCAAAAATGCATCACTTTTGGTGCATAGTTTTACCGGAAAAATGAGCCTTAAAGTCAAGCAGTTTGGCCAATTTCCCGGAAAATATATTTCACCGATTTCGTCCCCGGAAAATGGAACTATGGCTTTCATTTTCTTATAATTAACGAAGGTCAACCACGCACCTATGGGCCCCGTTTTTGGGATATTTCGGAACGCGAGGAAGCATGAAAATCACATCGACAATCTTGACGCTGTTGTTGAGCGCAGGGCTGGCGTTCGCCTCGGATCCAAGTACCGCAAAAGGAACCCAAGTAGTAACTAAAGAGGCGCAACACCAGTCCGAAAAAACCCAAGCCATCAAAACGAAAATAACGACCCACAAGAAGCCCGTGCAGGTTGGGCCAGCCTCATGGTATGGCAAGGGGTTTCAAGGCCGTCCTACGGCCAGCGGCGAGCCCTACGATATGTACCAATACACGGCTGCAAGCAAAAGCCTGCCTTTGGGAAGCTGGGTAAAGGTAACCAACCTCCGCAATGGCAAATGGCTTATCGTGAAGGTGAATGACCGCGGCCCTTACGTTGGTAACCGCATCATGGACGTCTCATACAGCGCGGCCAAGATGCTGGACTTCAAGTCGCGTGGCATAACCAAGGTGAAGCTCGAGGTAGTTGAGCCAGATTTGGTCGCCGATTCAGATGTTACGGCCATCGCTACCCCCTTGGACTAACCGACCTCTTTGCCGTTGACCGAGCCGCCTGATTCTTCAGGCGGCTTTGTACTGTCTGCAACGACTCATAGGCTAAGATTCAAACATGCCGACCGGATCGACATCTATCCCGCATTCAGCCGAATCCTTAAGAGAGCGGCTCATTATCGCGCTTGACGTCCGCAACGCCACTGAGGCACAAGCTTTGGTACAGAAGATCGGAGGTGGCGCGGTTTTCTACAAGGTGGGCCTTCAACTCTTCGTGGCGGAAGGTCCGCGATTCGTAAGGGACCTGGTCAACTCGGGCAAGAAAGTCTTCCTCGACCTGAAGTTCCACGATATCCCGAATACGGCGGCGGGCGCAGTCAAATCTGCTGCGGAGTTGGGAGCTTCACTCCTGACGATCCACGCCGCGGGCGGCACCAAGATGATGGCGGCGGCGGTCGAGGCGGCGGGCAAAACAGGGGCAAAGATTTTGGCAGTCACTATGCTCACGAGCATTGCGGAAGCGGAAATAAAAGAATTGGCACTTTCCGGTTGTGTGGAAGATCGAGTCCTGACGCTAGCCGAACTCGCGAAAAACAGCGGTTGCCATGGGGTGGTCGCTTCGCCGCGAGAGGCGAGTCAGATTCGGAAGGTCGTTGGCGGCGAGATGCTGATTGTGACGCCCGGCATCCGTCCGGCTGGTGAGGCGGCGGGGGACCAGGCCCGCATTTCAACTCCCGCAGACGCCCTACGCGCCGGCGCGACTCACTTGGTTGTCGGGCGCCCGATCACTGAGGCTCCCGATCCAGCGGCCGCAGCGCAAGCGATTCTCAAAGAAATGGCGATGGCATAAGAAAAGCCAGCCCAAAGGCTGGCTCTGCAAAGTCCAGTATTCCTACAAGCGCTCATTGAATTCGCAGGCGGAGCAAGAGATGAAGATGCCGCCTCCGACGCCGCGCTCGCGGTCTTTCACGCGCTTCACGATGCGGGTCTGCTTGCCGCACTTCGGGCAATCGGTGCTTTTTGATGTGTCCATGACCTTTTTGCGGTCACCGGTCTTGGCGATTTTGGCCATTGTTACTGCTCTCCATTCATGATTTCCGCGGTTCTCTCACGCGGATAAGTCTGCAGTCAGCTGCTGGAGACGATCTGGAAGCGCAGGTTAGGATTCCCGCACTGAAACGCACCCGTGCCGCTTACTTTAACTGGCTCTATTTTACCTTATGCACACGGGAACTGTGTCAGTTGTCGGTTATTTTGCCGCCGCATCCGGTTTGGGCTCCAACCCCTTCGGCGCCCACTGATCTACGATCGCCTTCGCCAGTTTGGCCATGGTGATATAGCCCTCATTGTCCGGTGTCCATTTCTGGTCTTTGTTCTCGTAAGTGTATGCAGAAACCACGATGGGGCCTTCCTTCGTGTACACGATCCCGATGTCCGCGCGTAGCGCATTCAGTGCGCCCGTCTTATTAGCGATGGCTGACGGAGTTTCCGAGGTATCTGAGAACTCCGTA
>JAICWB010000259.1 GCA_025935035.1 Terriglobales bacterium | reverse complement strand
TCTCACCGAGGGGAAGATTGAATGAGATTCCCCTCAAGACATGATTGTCTTCAAAAGAAAGCCACACATCTTCAAACGAGATAACACTGCCGGAAGAAGCTCCGTTTGTGCCGGCTTCGGGCATCGGTTAGACCAAGCTCCCGAACCACGCCATGATGAGTCGGGTGACGAAGAAGTCCACGACGAGGATGAGGACTGACGCAGCGACCACGGCTTGGGTGGTCGCGCGTCCTACACCTTGCGTTCCGCCCTTGGTGGAAAGACCGTAATAGCAACCGACGGTCGCGATGATGAAACCGAATATGAGCGGTTTGATGAGGCCCATGGTGACATCTTCGTTCACGAGGTTCTGATAGGCCTGGCTCCAATATTGCGAACTGTCGAGGCCGAGGAGCAAGACGGCGCAGATCCATCCGCCGGTAAGGCCAACGAGGTCAGAGATGATGGTGAGGAAGAACATCATCACCACGGTAGAGAAGACGCGCGGTGTGACGAGCTTCTTCGTGGGATCGGTGCCAAGCGCTCGCATGGCGTCAATCTGTTCCGTGACCTTCATGGAGCCGAGTTCACTGGCCATGCCGGAGGCGTTGCGTCCCGCGACCATGAGGCTGGTTAGGACAGGGCCGAGTTCGCGGACCATGGACTGCGCGACGAGTTGTCCGGTAAGTGAGAGCATGCCGAACTTCGAAAGCGCGGCGGAAGATTGTAGTGCGAGGACCGCGCCGGTGAAGAAGCCGGTGAGTACTACGATGGGCAGCGAGCCTACGCCGATGAGATCGGCTTGTTGCAGCGTGTCGGCTACGTAGCGAGGCTGCTTAAAGACGTTTTGGATCGAGCGGCCCGCGAGGAGGGAGTAATCCTGCACCGCCAGAACATTGGTTTTGACCAACTCGACCGGATCAAAGATTCCCATTGCGGTGAAGGCCCTCTGTTTGAAAAGAAAACGTGGCCGAAACTATAACAAAAAAACGTTTCCTGTTATAGGTTTCCCGTTTCCCGTAAGAGCGGATTCCTCGGCGTTTCGCGCCTCGGAACCATCATTCAAAGTTAGCCTGTGGCGGCACGGCTGAAGCCGCGCCCTGACTGATTTGTATCGCATGCGTACTCTCGTGCTGTCGTGTGTGGCGGCAAGATGCCGCCACAACAGCGGCGGGAGCCCGCGGTACTTAAACCTGCTAGGCGCTGACGGCGGCGGTGTATTCCTCGTAGGTGCCTTTGAAGTCTTCGATCTCATGTTTGGCCGGGTCGAAGTGCCAGATCCTTGTGGCTACTTCTTCGATCAGGTCGTGGTCGTGCGTCACGAGCAAAACGGTTCCTTCGTAGCGTTGCAGCGCGATGTTTAGCGCGTTGATGGACTCGAGGTCCAGGTGGTTCGTGGGTTCGTCGAAGACGAGGATGTTGGGTTTCTGGAGCATAAGTTTGCAGAACAGCAGGCGAGCGGCTTCGCCACCGGAGAGCGCATCAGTCGGTTTGGTGCCTTCTTCCCTCTGGAAGAGCATTTGGCCCAGCACGCCGCGAAGCTCTTCTGTGGATGCTTGCGTATCGAATTGGCGCAGCCAGTCGAGCACGTTGGTTCCGTTCTCGATGGACTGGCGATGATCCTGGGCGAAGTAGCCGATCTGGGCTTCGTGTCCCCATTTCACTGTGCCGGAATCGAGACCGAGGTCGTAGAACTTCACGTCAGCCTTGTCGAAGTTGGGCGCGTTGGCTAGCAGGGCTTTTAAGAGCGTGGTCTTGCCGACGCCGTTGCGCCCAATGAGCGCGATTTTTTCTCCGCGGGCTACATTCGCGGTGAAATTCTTGATGATGTGCTGATCGCCGTAAGACTTGTTCACGTTCTCGAACTCGAGCGCGTGGCGTCCGGAGGGGCGATTCATGGTGAACTTGATGAACGGGCGGGCGATGTTGGAGCGCGCCAGCTCCGTGGTCTGCAGGCGCTCGACTTCTTTTTTACGCGAGGTCACTTGGCTGGAACGTGTGCCGGCCGCGAAACGCGCGATGAACTCATTCAACTGCGCGATCTTCTTTTCGCGCTGCGCGTTCTGCGCTTCGATGGTGGTGCGGACCTGAGTCTTGGCCAGCACCATGTCGTCATATCCGCCGGTGTAAGTGATGATGGTCTGGTAGTCGATGTCGGCGATGTGAGTGCAGATGCTGTTGAGGAAGTGGCGATCGTGGGAGATCACGATCAGCGAACCTTCATAGCGATTGAGAAAATCCTGCAGCCAGTGGATAGAGTCCAAGTCGAGGTGGTTGGTAGGTTCGTCGAGGAGCAGGGCTTGCGGATGTCCGAAGAGGGCTTGCGCGAGCAGCACGCGGACTTTTTGTCCGCCTTGGAGTTCGCCCATCTTGCGGTTGTGCAGCGGTTCGGGAATGTCGAGGCCATCGAGCAGAATAGCGGCGTCTGATTCAGCGGTGTAGCCGTCTTCTTCTGCGACCACGCCTTCGAGCTCGCCGAGGCGCATGCCGTCCGCATCAGTCATCTCGGGCTTCGCGTAGATCTTTTCGCGCTCTTCCATCGCCGCCCAGAGCGGTTTATTGCCCATGATGACGGTGTCGATCACCCGGTATTCGTCGAAGGCGAATTGGTCCTGGCTGAGAACGCCGAGCTTCTTGGGGCGGACGACCGACCCTTTTTGCGGATCAATCTCACCGGTGAGTACTTTCATGAAAGTTGACTTGCCGGAGCCGTTGGGGCCAGTAAGTCCGTAGCGCTTGCCTGGCGTGAACGACGTGGAGACTTCTTCGAAGAGCAGTTTTGCGCCGTAGCGCATGGTGACGTTGGAGACTGAGATCATTTCTTTTTATCGAGAGCGAGGGGTACCCCTCCCCTTCAAAATCCTAAATATGAGAAAAGATTGGGTTTAGCGAATCGCAGTCGCTAAATATGCAAAAATAAGGACTTACAGGTATAAATGACAAAACAAAGGAGTTATCAGCAGTTGCTTTGTACAGTATGCCTAAGAGCTAATGTCTGATTTATATTTTATCACTTCGTCTGATTCGGTGTCCACCGGGAGCTTTTCGACGAAGTTAAGTTGACGAGCTAACACGTGTTGCACGGCTGAAATCCCACCTTCATCGCCAAAGAGGGCGATGAAGACGAGGTGCGCGAAATGGATTCCTAGGCGGTTAGGGCTACGACCGCCTCAACCAAGTCGGCTGGGGAGCCGTCCACGCTGATAAGCGCATCACCGGATTCGGCGCCGCTGATGTAGTGCTTGTAGAGGAAGATGACACGCGCCTTGCGGCTCTTAGCGAAGGCGGCCACGCGATCGCGCTCTTCCCGAGGGACGGTGGGGCCTACGATGACGACATCGTAAGTGGATTCGCGGAGCATCGCCAGGGTTTCGGCCAGGCTGCAAGCCGAGGTGACTTCGATGCCGGCCTTTTCTAAGTGGAAGTCACGCTCTTCTTTAGCTTTTCTCAAATATCCGAACGAAAGTGCTTTCTTCATGAGCCTGAGATTCAACAACGCCATTTGATTTAACTCCTGAGGCCTGGGAAAAACATGAAGCAGGGACGCAAAAAAAGCAGGCGAGGAAAGAGATCAACAGGTACGCTGCGAGCGGACTCGGTCAGGATCAACGACTAAAAGAGGTGTTGCGGGATGCGGATTCAGGAAAAAAAGAAGCGAGGGAAGCCATCCGCAGAGGAACATGGCACCGATTGCGAGGAGCACGAACGCCAGTGCCTGGCCGCCGCGCATGGCAGTGTCCGGCAGATCGACGGACGGAGCGATGAAGATCGTCAGCACACAAAGGAGGACGAAACACGCGGCGATGGTTTTGACCCACTTATGCATCGCAATGCGACCTATTATAAGACAGAATGCGTTGTGGATGGCAAGGGGAAAGAGCGGTTTCTGGTTTCTGGCTTCTAGTTACGAAGCGTTTCCGGTTTCCCGTTTGCCGGAAAGGCAGTTTCTCGTTTCTGGTTTCTGGTAAGAAGGCGTTTCCCGTTTCCGGTTCCCGGTTTCCCGAAAGAGCTTATCTTGTCCTCGCAATGACACTTCCAAGCAACGGCTGG
>JAICWB010000046.1 GCA_025935035.1 Terriglobales bacterium | reverse complement strand
GTGGGCGTGACGCCGGAGCCGGAGCAAAGCAAGTTCGTGCTTGAGCCGGCCAAGGGTGCCGCTATGCCGCTGAAGTTTCTTGATGATTATGTGGTGTACAACCAGCACCTGACCGAGCGCACTCAAGTAGACGCCGACATCGTGTTCGTTGGCTATGGCATTGAAGCGCCGGAGTATCAGTGGAACGATTACAAAGATGTGGACGTGCGCGGCAAAGTGCTGCTCATGCTGGTGAATGAGCCGCCGTCTGACGACCCGAAATTTTTCACCGGCAAAGCGCTGACCTACTATGGACGCTGGACCTATAAATATGAAGAAGCCGCGCGCAAAGGCGCAGTCGGCGCCATCCTGATCCATAAGACGGACATGGCGAGCTACCCATGGGAAGTGGTGCGTAATTCCAACTCGGGCGAGAAGTCTTATCTCAAGACCAACGATCCGCGTCTCGACGCGGCTGCCTGGATCCAACTCGAAGTCGCGCGCAAGCTCGTCGCCGACAATGGCATGGACCTTGACCAGTTGATGAAGCAGGCGCAATCGCGTGACTTCCGGCCGGTTCCGATCAATGCGAAACTAGACGCGACCATCGTCAGCAAGGTGCGCCCGATCCAATCGCAGAATGTCATCGCCATGTTGGCTGGTTCGGATCCACGATTGAAGAATGAAGCGGTGATGTTCACCGCGCACTATGACCATCTCGGCATTCGTCCAGACCAGCCTGGTGACAACATTTATAACGGCGCCGACGACAATGCCACCGGCTGCGGCATTTTGCTAGAGATGGCGCGCGCGATGGCGGAAGCCAAGCAGCATCCCAAACGTTCGGTCATCTTTGCGTCGGTCACTGCGGAAGAACAGGGCTTACTTGGTTCCGAATATCTCGGAAAACATCCGCCAATACCGGCCGGCAAGATCGCGCTCGACTTGAACTATGACGATCTTCCGGCGATTGGAGTGCCTGAAGAAACCGAGGTTGTAGGCTCGGAGCGCACCAGTTTTTATCCCACGGTTGAAGCCACCGCAAAAGCTTTTGGACTGGCAATCAAGCCGGACTCTAATCCAACGGCGGGTTACTACTATCGTTCAGACCACTTCAGCCTGGCGCGCGTGGGTGTGCCCTCGTTCTCAGTGAGCGAAGGCATGAAGTTCCAAGGGCACACGCCCGAATGGGGACAGCAACAGGCAGACGACTACACCGCGCATCGCTACCACCAACCTTCAGACGAGTACAAACCGGAGATGGTCTTTACCGGCGACGCAAAGATGGCGGAGTTCGGCATTGCGTTGGGGTGGAAGGCGGCTAATGCGCCAGCTATGCCGAAGTGGAATCCGGGGGATGAGTTTGAGGCGGCGCGGAACAAGAGCTTAGGCGAGTAATGTCCATGTGACTTTGGTGCTCTGTTTCCGCAGGTTTGTCGTGGTATAGTCTGCCATTCACGACCCGCACGACCAACCCAGGCGATGGCGCTCTCGTTCCTACAACGCGGCGGAAATCTGGCGGAGTCCGCCAAAGGATTGCAACTAGCTCAGTACGTTCCTGAGCTGGTGCTGGAGGGCCTGCAGACCGGTGTTGACAACGTCCGCACGGATGTTTATCTCAGCCCTAAACTCGTTGATATCACACGTCAACATATCGCCAAGCTCCTTGCGAGATACGGCGATGTGGAAGAGCTTGTAAAAGAAGACGCGTTTTCTCTGGCGATGGGGCAGAACCCCGCAGCCGCTGGAGTCTCGCGCGGAACCTTTATCGGCGCCCCTCCGCTTCCCGGAGCGACCGGCCCCCGGCCCACAGGTTTCGTTGGCTCGACCGCATCCGCCCCAGCTGCCGCCGCACGCCCCACAGGATTCATCGGCGCTCCGCAAGTCAACCCCGCAGTAATGGCTGGAAGAAACGCTGGCCCGGCAAAAACTGAGCCTGCCGACTTCAAGAAACTCATGGCGGATCTGCTTACCGGCTCGCTCAATCGGGCCAAGGCTGACAACAATATAAATCTGGATCTTCTCACGCGGTTGGCCGTGATCAAGATGCTGCGCGCGGAGATGACCGGCCAATTCGGCACGTTGCTGGAAAAATGCCGCACCAAACTGAAGGGCTATGACGGTCCGCGCGCCATGAATGCGCACAAAGGCATTGAGCTGCGCGAGAAGTTCGCGCAATTCCAGATCCAAAAGAAGATCGTGCTGCGCAAAGTCGGCCAGGAACTTTTCGCCACTCTGCGTGAGGTGGAAAAAGAATCGCTTTCCAAGATGCGCCGCTCATTGTTCGGCGAGGAAGGCAATGCCTCATACGAACTGCTGCTCAACCGCCTTCTATTCACTGACGATGGCAAAGACGATTACTTGAACGCCGAGCAATACGTGATGCTCGGCAACTTTGAGCGCGACCCCGACCGTTTCTTGCGTATGCAGGAAGTGGCGGTCGGCTTCATCAAGTCGCTAGGTGTCGTCCCTGCGGGACCTGATGAAGAGAAGCAGATCGATGCCATGCTCAGCGTAGCGGACAATACGCATGAATTGTTCGCCGGTGGCACACCGGATGAGAGCTCACCCAAGGGCAAGAATCAGAAAGCATTGCTCGACGGCTGGGTCGATCTCTTGGAAAAAGAAAGCCTGATAGACCACGTACTCGCGTCATATGAGGCTGTTCCTTTGCTGGCCCAGTACTCTCCGCTGATCAATCCGCAACAGCTGAAGAACTCGATCATCAATAAAGCCGAGCGCGAACGGGTAACTGCATTGTTGGAAGAGCGCGGCAAGATATCACCTGAAGGCATCAACAACGCGGTAAAAAAAGTTGAAGGGATGAAGGGCAGCGATCGGGCAAAAGTCGCCGGGCGTTATTTCAGTGATTTCCTTCGCTATCACCGCGACCTTCGCCGCTTCGAGGCGGTGCTCTCCGCCATGGACGGCATCAATGTGATCGGCAGCGCGAACGAGAAACTGCGTGAGCTTTCCGCCATCAACAATACCTTGTATGAATTTCTGCTGGCCGAAGAGCAAAAGGCCGGCGACGCCACTGTTGTAGATCACATCATCCTCAAGGCCGACATTCGTGACAGCACCACGCTCACCAAGACATTGTTCGCACGCGGACTGAACCCGGCGAGCTATTTCAGCCTGAATTTCTTTGATCCAGTGAATAAGCTGTTGCCCAAGTATGACGCCACGAAAGTCTTCATCGAGGGCGATGCGCTGATCCTTGCGCTCTTTGAGCGAGAAGGCGAACAAGGCTTCGGCGTAGGCAAGACCTGCATGCTGGCGAAAGAGATGGTGACGATCGTCCGCGGATACAACGAGCAATCCACCAAGCAGGGTCTGCCGACACTCGAACTCGGGCTCGGCATCTGCTTCCAGGAATCGGCGCCCATGTACCTGATGGACGGCACGCACCGCATCATGATCAGCAAGGCCTTGAACGAAAGCGACCGGCTGTCCGGCTGCAGTAAAGGCGCCCGCAAATATCTTGCCGCAGGACAGGCCAAGAACCTGTTCAATGTTTACAACTTCCAGACTGTGGAAGACGCGGATACAGGCGGTATTCCGGATGAGTTCCTTGTGCGTTACAACATCGGCGGAATCCACATTAATGCGCTGGCTTTTCAGAAGCTGCAGAAAGAGATCGCATTAAAAGAACACTTGATCGAGTTGCCGACGATCTGGTCAAAGGAACAAGTACGATTGTTCACGGGCGTTGTGCCGCTGGGCCAGGGTATCTTCCACAAGATCATTGTGCGGGAAGGCTTGACCGCCTTCGTCGATCTGAAAGATTTTTCGTTGAAGCGGTGGACAGATAAGAAGTATTACGAAGTCTGCGTGAACGAAGCACTCTATAAGCACATGGAAAAAGAATTTCCAGTGGTCTAAAAACTTCCTTTTCGCGCTTTGAAGGGGATGCGAACAACCGCTTCCAGATCGACCGGCACGCCGTTCTTTGTCGCCGGCCTGAAATGCCACCTACCCAAGGCGCGCATGGCATTGGCATCCAGTTCTTGATGAAGGCTCTGCAGCACGCGGACGTCCCCAACGGTGCCATCAGCATGGATGACCGCGTAGAGGATCACCGTGCCTTCCACTTGCTCACGCGCGAGGTCAGCAGGATACGCGGGGTCCACCTTGTCAGTGACGACGGGCGTAGAAAGATCGCCCGCCTGGTGGTCGTCATTAAGTTCCGCAAAGCGAATGATCCAGCTTCCCGCGGCTGACGTCAGGTTCGGCATGTTCAATTGCATCGAGTAATACTTCTTGCCGGCAAAGACAGTATCTTCCGGCTTTCGTTCCGGGGACGAAGTGACGGGTGAAAACGTTCTGCGTCCTAGATCGGCTGCCGCAGCAGCGGCGAAAGTCATGGCGGGAGCGATATGCGTCTCTTCCGGCTTGGGCGGCAGCGCGGCTGGCACACCCAGAACTACAGCGCCGCGCGGACTACGCGGCAATCCCGAAACAGAGACCCCCGCTGGGACGGCCGAGGCGCTACCGTTTCCCGAGTTCGCTGCGCGCCCATTCGTGCCGATTTCATTCGTCTCTGCTAATGTCCCTTGAATATCGGGAGTGCCGGGCGCTCCAGTCTTGCCGTCAGTCGTTGCTGCGAAGACACCCGCGCGGCTGCCGTTCGGAACATTGATCTCCGAAGGCGGAGCGATGGGCCGTACGTTCAACACCATTAATTGTCCAGCGGCTTTGCTCGAACCAGCGAGTCCCTGAGTAGATGGTGGCGGAGGCGGCGTGGCCTCGGCCTTCGGCGCAGTCCCAACGGATGGCGCCGGCTCGGGCAGCTTCGGCGCTTCCACTGTCGGCTCAAGCTTGGTCGCCAGCAATTTGATCTCCTGCTTTACTCGCAGGTCATCTGCGCTTGCCGCCGGTTGAACAGCTTCAGGCAATGGAACTTTCACTGGTTGCTTTCGCGCCACGCGCACATCCGGAGTAGGCTGCACGGGCTTAATGAGGAAATCCGGGAGCGTGATCTTTGTATGGGACAGCGCCGCAGTTGGCGGAGCGGGCGCTACGCTTGACACCATCAGATCCGGCAGCGCCTGCGTTTGGGCAATGATTTGCGGATGAGGCGGGTTAACAATGGTCTGCTCGGCGTTGTCCGCATGAACCGGCACGCTGATCACGTCCTGCTTGGCGAGCTCCGGTCGGCCTTTCTGCGGGCTCTTAGCGCGCGGTCGCGGCGCTGGCGCAGATTTCACTTGCGGTAACACGTCATCGACTTTGTAGTACGTAAGAGTAGTACTGTCGAATGCCTTGCTGACGGTGACGGTCGGCGGGAACATCCAGTACTTTCCCGTAGTCATCACCAACAACAGTACTGCCGTGTGCAGAATGCTGGAGCTTCCAATATCTTTCCAAGGGATCGCCCGCTCAACAAACACGTCAGGCCAGAAGCGACCGGGAGCAAATGCAACCCTTGGCTGGGGCCGCTCGCGCAAACACGCGTCACCAAGGTTTCTCAGGAATTGAGGCCAGAATGGCGACCACTCCACTAACAGGCGAGGCGGGGTTATGCTCTTCTTTTCTTCAAAGAGATCAAACTGCGCGGCGGTGGCTTGCTGTCGCATACTTCAAATTCGTTGGCTTCAGTTAGGATGATTATATGTTCAAACGCGACGCCAAATTTCGCTTTCAGTGGCAATCGAAGCCGCAATCAAGGGTTATGAGATTCTCAGATTACGGCATTCTGCTTAGTATTCTGGCGATGTTCTGTGCGCTCAGTATTGCGCAGACGCCACGGCGGAGTCCACAGACGACGCGGGCACCGAGGCCAAGTCCGCAGACGGTGACGGGCTTCTCCGACGCTTCGGGTATGTACTCCTTCGAACGAGAAGGTGAATTCGTGCAGATCACGATCGAACAACCTTCGCAGCAACATGACAGCAAGAAGCCGCTCGCCGTCACTGGATTCATCTCTCGTTATGCCGATACTGAAAGCGACCGCGGGGCATTCCTCGACTACTTCATCAACAAAGGCTCGCTGGACGGCGACCAGATCTCTTTCACTACAAAAACGGTGCACGGAATCTATTACGAATTCAAGGGAACCGTGGCGCGCGGCGCGGCGGCGACGAAGGACAAAGACGGATACTACGAGATGCGCGGCACCCTCACGCAGAATGTCGTCACGCAAGACAACCGCGTCTCGCCGCGCACGCGCGAAATCACCATGAAACTCTTTCCTGACATGGACCGCGATCAATCGCCGAACAAATAGCTAGTGCGCTACTCCCGCGATTGTTTGCGCGGCGCTCTCCAACGCCGGCCCAATGCGTTTCAGCGGATAGTCAAGCGCCATCCTGAATCCGATCGTGGGATGGAAATAATCCGGCTGACCTGAGGTGCGAAATGCGCATTCGAGTCCGGTTGGTGGAAGCGCCCACGCGTTGCCGCGGATGGCGTACTGCCCATAGACCGGATCTTCAAGCTTGGCGTTGGGATCATACTTCGACATCGTCCACTCCGCGGCGCCGCCCGCAAGATTGTGTGGGCCGTAGGGAGACTCGTCTTTATAGTCAGACCACTTCCAACTTATGTTGCGGCCGGAATCTCCGTAGCCTTGCGTGACGACGGCTAGACCTTTGCCCGGCTCGTCACCCCATGAGTATTTGCGGCCGTCCGCGCCTCTGCAGGCGCCCTCCCATTCCCAATCTTTTGGCAAGCGGTAAGGCAGACCATCCTGCTTTGAACGCCAAGCAATGTAAGCCTGTGCGTCGTTGAACGAAACACCGCGCACCGGTGTCATCGCAAACGCTTCCGGATCACCGCCGCTGACTGGAACAAGCTGTCCGGCGGAATTCAACGTCGCCAAGTTGCGGCCGAAATCTTTTGGCAGGCGCTGTTTTACTTCCGCGCCGTGTCCGGTCCGGGCCAGGTCTTTCAGGAATGCGGCGTACTCGCCCATGGTGACCTCACCGTGGTAGATGAAAGAAGGCGGATTCACGCGGGTGTGCGGCGCGGGAGCTCCAGCGGTGGTGCCGCCAACAATGACTGGACCACCCGCCATGTAGAAGAATCCCGCGGGCATGTCTTCATCGCGCGGCACTTCGATCTTGCGATCGATCTTGCCATTGCGCGGCATCCAGATCGGTACGCGGATCTCCGGATGCCCTGTAGCACGGACCAGGAGCATGTAACTACCGGGCGGAAGCTGGGGGACGCTGATATTGCCGGAACCTAAATATGATGCAGCCGTCGGCTCCAGATTAAAGATGGAATGTTTTTCCGGCGGCAATGCGCCACCGCGGGCAATACGATCGCGCTCCGCAGCCATGAACGCAGTGTCACTCTTCTTGGCCTTGAAGTCATACGGCACAGGGATCAAACGCGATGGCAGGTCTGCGCCTTTAGCATCTTTTGATAGGAACACTTCATAGCGGAAGAGATAGGCGTCAGCATTCGGCGGGTCAAACGTTACAGCCAGCGAACCAAAACCATTTAGCTCAGTCGTAAATGGACTCGGCGACGGCTCATAGCGTTCAACGTCGGCGCGCGTGGCTTTTGCCAACTCCACGTTCTTCTCTGCGATCGCCAGCCGCCACAATTCCATGGATGCTTCAGCCATCAGCAGATGTGCCCGGGAATTCTTGGGATCGATATCTAGTACACGACGCAACGGTTCGACGGCTGAATCAATGCCCGCGCGGAACACGCGTGCGCTCTCTGCCGCCGCGCTGCTCGCCATCTGCGCGGCGTATGCATCATTGTTTGTCGGGCTGGCTTGCCACACTTTTGCGGACTTGTACTGCGCGCGCGCATCGTTAAGCTTGTCATTGGCTTGTGTGTTGAGCCGGTGGATCGTCACGGCATTCCAGGCAAACCATCCGCCCAAGATGAGCACAAGAACCACGGCGGCGCTCAGCCCTGATGTCTGCACCTGGCGTTTGTTGCGCTTCACCCATTTCATTGCGCGTTGAACCTGGGAATCCGGCGCCGCGGAAACAGGCTGGTTCTCAAGATAGGCTTGCAAGTCATCGCGCAACAGCGAAGCGGAAGCATACCGGTCAGCCGGCTTGCGGCCCATTGCCTTCTCACAAATCGCCCGCAATTCGCGTGGGATGGGCTGAAATCCGAATGCTCCCTTTGCATCTTTTAATGGCGGCGGCGGACCTTCGATCACCTGCTTTACCAACTGCAATGCGCCGGCTCCGCGATACGGCGGAAAGCCCGTAAGGATCTCGTACAAGATCGCCCCAAGTGCGTAGATGTCTGTACGTTGATCAAGCTCGCTGATCTTCCCTGCCGCCTGCTCCGGAGACATATATGCGGGAGTTCCCGCCACGGAGCCTTCCATAGTGGACTGCGATTCGTCTTCTGCGCGGCTGGTCATGACGCGCACTGTGTCGCGTTCTGATTCCCTCTCTTTCTTGCTCTTGCCCGCGATCAATTTCGCCAGACCCCAATCCATCACCAGCACTTCACCGTACTTGCCCAACATCACGTTGTCTGGCTTGAGGTCGCGGTGGATGATGCCCTTGCTATGCGCATAAGCGACGGCCTGGCACATCGAGATCAGGATCTCGATCATGCGTAACGAGGTGTATCGCGTGCGATAAAAGCCCGCCCCAGCGGACTCCTCGAGGATTGCGTTGTCATTGCGACCGAGGATCACCTTCTTCAACGACGCACCTTGCACCAGCTTCAGCGTGAAATAAACCCGGCCTTCAGCATCCACACCGAGGTCGTGCACCGGAACAATGTTCGGATGCTCCAGTTGTCCGGTGGCCTGCGCCTCTTCCACGAACCTGATCAGCGAATCATCGCTAGTGCTTTGGCTGAGCAGCCGTTTCATCGCGACTTCGCGCTTGAGGTCGCGGTCCAGCACTTTCACTACTTCGCCGACTCCGCCCTTTCCTAGCTTGCTTACCTCCTCGTATTTTCGCGTGACGATGGGCGAAGCCGATGCAGGTACGCCTTGTAGTTGTGCGATGACTGACCGCCGCTCATCCGGCAGGATAGTGACCGTTGGCGTCGTAGTCTCGTAGGTTTGTGTGGTGCGAGGAACATGCGCCGAAGCCGGCGCGGGGGCGGGCTCCTGAGCAGGGGCTGGAGTAGGAGGGGCTACGGGACTTCCCATAACGTGCGTCGCTTGATCCTCAGCTTGTGACGCCGAATGCGACTCTGAATACAGCACGCGCGTCGCCTGTTCTTCGCTATTTACGTCCGCGCCATTTGAATCGCGAGCGCCCATGCGCTGTGTTGGCATGTCTTGTTGATCGATTGGCTGCGTCGCGCGCGGAGTCGTCTCGAAGGTTGATGTCTCGATCTTTTGTGTCTGCTCGTATGACTGCGTATCGATTTTTTGAGTCGCTTCGTACGAGTTCTCAGGCGGCGGAGGCAGAGCTTGCATTGCGGTCACAGGCGGGCGCACCAGTTCCGTCTGGTCCGCCGGACACTTATAACGCGCGTTGGGTTTTTCCGGATTTCCCTTGTATTTCTTGCCGCACGTGGGACACACGAGCAGAAAGGCTGCTGAAGGTGTGCTCATAGATTCACCGCTACCACCCCAAACAGCAAAGCCGTTGGGGACTTCGGGGATTTTGAGATGGGAAAGCTTACCCTAAAATCCCGCTCGGTGGAATCCGGTTAATGGCCTTGTGCTTCGAGGAAACGCTCTACCTCGATGGCCGCCATACAACCGGTGCCGGCCGCGGTGATTGCTTGGCGATAGCGCCGGTCTTGCACGTCGCCGCAGGCAAAGACGCCAGGGATCTTGGTGAAAACGTAACGCTCAGTGAGCAGATAACCGTCAGCATCGGTGTCGAGCGCACCGTCAACCCATTTCGCATTGGGTTCGTGGCCGATTCCAAGGAACATCGCGCTGGTCGGGAAGTCATAGGTGCGGCCCGCTTTTTCATCTCGCAGTTTCAAGCCAGTGACCTCTTTCTTGGTCACGTCATAAACCTCTTCGACGATTGTGTTCGTAAGGAACTTGATCTTGTCGTGCTTCTGCGCGCGGTCCAGCATGATCTTGGAAGCGCGGAACGCGTCCCGCCGATGGATGAGCGTGACTTTGCTGGCAAAGCGGGTGAGGAAGAGCGCTTCTTCCATTGCTGAATCTCCGCCGCCGATGACCGTGATCTCTTTACCGCTGAAGAAGAATCCGTCGCAGGTCGCACAGGATGAAACGCCGTGTCCGATGAGAGCTTGCTCACTTGGCAGGCCCAGCCACCGCGCGGATGCTCCGCTGGCAATGATGAGAGTTCGGGTCTTGATGGTCTGATTGCCCAGGTTCAGTGTGAATGGACTCTTCGAGAGATCAGCCGTTACGACGTGACCCGTTTGATACTCGGCACCGAATCGTTCCGCCTGCTTGCGAATGTTCTCGATCAACTCTGGCCCTTGAATGCCCTCCGGCCAACCGGGAAAGTTTTCCACCAATGTTGTTAGCGATAGCTGTCCACCGATCTCATGTCCCTCTATCACTAATGGTTTCAAGTTGGCGCGGGCCGCATAAAGGGCCGCGGTCAGCCCGGAGCATCCGGACCCAAGGATAACTGTTTCACGAACCTGTTCAGTCATGTTGAGTGGATTAGATTACGACGAAAAGAATCGGTTGCAATGATAACAAACGCGATTGATTCTAATCGGGCTAAGCGGCGACTTTGAACTCCGCCACCAGCGGCAGATGGTCAGAGGCCATCTTCGATTGCCGCGTGCGTGGCAGTTCGATATGAGTGAGTTCGAACGTGGGGTCAAAATAAATGTGGTCAAGATGCATGAACGGCATCACGCCAGGGTAGGTCTTGATGCGGCGCATGTATGGCCGTAAGTCAGCGCTGACCAAGTGCGCTTTCAGCAACCGCGTGGTCAGGCCCTTTGTCCACTCATTGAAGTCGCCCAGCACGATGCGCGAGCCGAAGAACTTCGGATTGTTCAACAGTTTTTTCTCGATCAGCATTTGCGCCTGCTTGCGGCGCTCGAAAAGCCCTGTACCTAAATGCGCGTTGAATAGCCGTAAAGTGCGTCCGCCGATATTCCCGCCCAGATCGATGTCCGCGCGCAGGCATCCGCGCGGCTCCCTGCGACTCGCGGTTATGTCATAGGCCTCATAGGAGATGATGGGAAACTTGCTGATGATCGCATTGCCGTAATCTGCGTCACGATGCTTGCGCGTCTCTCCGAAGCGGTAATGTTTCGCTCCCACCGCCTTCGCGATCACGGTCAACTGGTCTTTTTCTTTCTTGCCGCGGACGACTTCCTGCAACGCGATCACGTCCGCATCAAGTTCAGCCAGCACCGCGGCTACGCGTTCGGGACGCACGCGCGCATCCATACCGCGACATTTGTGGATATTGTAAGTAACGATGCGCAGTGGTCGCTGTTTAGTCATGGTTATGGATCATTGCTCGCGCTGGATCAGTGATCCGGCCAATTCGGTGACGCGTTCCCACACGGAACGCTTCTTCCACTCCTCATATGAGATCCGGCGGCAGGATCTCAGGTCATCCATAAAATCCTGTGTCAGGTCCGCAGCCATGCTGCCATCGAACGCTGCGAGGTTGACTTCATCATTGAGTTCGAACGAACGGTTGTCGAAGTTCGTAGAACCAACTACGCTCCACTTGCCGTCCACGACCATGATCTTGGCATGGATCATCGCCGGTTGATACTCGTATATCTCGATGTTGTTTTCCAGCAGGTCGCCATACAGCCTGCGCGAGGAGCTCCGCGTGACGGTGTGGTCACTCTTCTTGCCAGGTGTGATGATCTTCACGTCCACGCCGCGTTTTTTCGCGCGGATCAGCTCATCAATGATGTCATGGTCAGGCAGGAAATACGGCGTGGTGATGTAGATCGTCGATTTTGCTGAGGCCAGCAACGTTTGAAAGAGGATGCGAGCACGAGTGGAACCGCCTACCATAGCTGAGCTATTCACTACGAAAGCAGGCGATTGCCCTTGGCCCTGGATGATAGGAAAAAAATCGGTTCCGGCGATGATCTCGCCTGACGCTTCCAGCCAATTCTCCACAAACGTTCCTTGCAGTGCCGAGACAGATGGCCCTTCAATGAACACGACCGTATCCCGCCAGCGTTTGTGGCCCTTTTCGTCTTTCAACCAGTGGTCAGCAAAACCGGCACCGCCGATGAATCCACGGTTGCCGTCAATGACCATGAGCTCGCGGTGTGTACGGTTGTTGCTGCGGTCGATGTTGTACCAGCGAAAAGGATGATACCACTGCATCTTGCCGCCCGCGTCGATCAATGGCTTGAAAAACTCTTTGCTGTTCGAGAAACTTCCCAGGGCATCGATCACCAGCCGGACTTGAACACCACGCTGTGCACGCTCAACGAGGGCCGACATGAGGCTTTTTGTCACATCGCCTTTTTGAAAAATGTACGCCTCAATGTTGACGCTGTGCTGCGCTTTGCTTATCTCTTCCAGCTCTTTCTTGTAGAAATTCTCGCCGTTGGGCAACACAGTCATCTTGTTCTGGTACTGAATGCGGGTATCCGTGACCGATTCCAGCATTTGCCAGTACTCTTTTGATTCAAGCGGCGCCTGCGGTGCAGTCACGCGATAGCGCTGGTCGGGGCGGAACAGGAATATCAACAGCCACCCTACGAAGACGATCGTGGCGATGATGGTGAACATTCCCAGATGTCGTCTGTGACTGCCTTTCTTTTGCATAAGCTACGGTTTTGATGCAGTCACTCTCAACGGATATGCCACGGTGCGCCGCAGATTCTCTCCGCGAGCGGCGGTTTTTGTGTTCCAATGCTGCGCAACGTTTATAGTCACGACCAACAGGAGACAAGCGAATGATGAGCAAGATCGCAGTCGGTGGGATCCTTGCGGGCCTGGTGATGTTCATCTGGAGCTTTGTTGCTCACATGGTGTTGCCTATTGGATTCATGGGCATCAGCGCGACGCCGGGCGAAGACGCGGTGCTCGCGGCATTAAAAACCAACAACGCCGGCCCGGGGCTGTACATCATGCCGGGCAATGATTATTTCCAATCACTATCGAAGTCGCGTGACGAACAGATGGCCACAATGAAGGCCATGACAGAAAAGGCAAAGACTTCCGGCTGGGCGATGATCATCTATCATCCGGAAGGTGGAGTTGAGATCGGCCGCAAAACTTTGGGACTGCAGTTTTTCTCGCAAGTCATTGTAGGTTGGATCTTCGCCTTCGCACTCTGGGGCGCGATGCCGCGTATTCGATCATTCGGTATGCGCGTCTGGCTAGTGGCCATCATGGGTTTGCTTCCCTTCGTCGGCTCCGATTTTCCGAACTGGAATTGGTACGGTTTTCCCAGCGCGTACATGGCGGGCAAGTTGCTTGATTACTGGGTGGGCGCAATCGTTGCCGGGATTTTTCTTGCCTGGTGGCTGGCGCGCGGTGAGGAACGAACTGCTTAACAAGCATTGGATGATCGCCAACAGACATGCGATTCCAGACCGAACTTGAACTCTATAAAGGTTCACACGGCATATGGCTGGTGGCTCACATGCCGTTTGACGCGCGCGCTGAGTTCGGTTCCAGCGGGATCATTCGTGTTCACGGGACCGTGAACGGATTTCCATTTCACTCATCGATCTTTCCGCACCCCAGCGGCCGACACTTCTTGATGGTCAACAAGAAGATGCGAGTCGGCGCGAAAGTATCAGAACCTGGCGACGTCATCGAGGTGGAACTGGAACTGCATCGCGCGCCGAAGGCGGTTAAGCTTCCGCCGGAGTTGCGAAAAGCCATTGATGCGAATCCGGCGGCGAAGAAGTTCTTTGATTCGCTTCCGCCTTCCAGCCAACGCTATCGGGCAGATATGGTGAATGACGTTAAAACCGCGGCGGGCAAAGCCAGAAAAATAGTGGCCATCGTGCAGCACATGGCTGATACCGGCGCGGCCATGGCTAAGACGCCGGAGTTCATTCGTAAGGCGGTGGCTAAGAATGCGTTCGCTCAGGCACGCTGGCAGAAACTCGCTGCGTCCCATAAAAAGGTGGCTCTCATCTACATTATGGACGCGAAAACGCAAGCTACCCGCGAGCGGCGTGCAGAGAAGCTGACGAAAGTGCTGGTTGAAAAAGGCCACTTTTGAAATCCCGCGCTAAGGCGCAACGTGTCGCGCTGACGCGGACAGCGCCGGACAGTGCAGCCGCATC
Source organism: Terriglobales bacterium (assembly GCA_025935035.1). Classification (GTDB taxonomy): domain Bacteria; phylum Acidobacteriota; class Terriglobia; order Terriglobales; family Acidobacteriaceae; genus JAICLA01. The sequence continues at coordinate 1,486 of JAICWB010000046.1, read as the reverse complement.
AACATCTGTATATGGCACGACCTACCTTCCTAGTGGCAGAACCTGAACCGGGCGCCGCGCTTTCTACCAGAAAATTGGTTCTTGAGACGGCGAAGTTCAACGTCGTCACGGCGCATTCAGCCAAAGAAGCGAACGAGTTTCTGGCGAAGGCCAAAGACCTATACTCCGCCGTGATCTTAAGCACCGACTTAGCTGGCGCGCGCGATTTTGCCATCCACTTTAAGAACAATGGAGGTGCCAACATTCCGCTGATCTGCGTGTCGCCCAACCGTTCGACTTCGATCAAAGTCGCCGACCACCATGTTCCCAGCCACGAACCGGAGACCCTGGCCGAACTTTGCCGCGAATTGTTCGGCGACCCGCGGGAAAGCTGACTGTAATCCTCCTAGTTGACTTATATCGCCCGGCGATACGCTCTTTCACATAATCTGCAGAGAGTTGCAGTGGGCCCACTTGCAATCAACATTAAATCCTTTATTTTCAATCTGAATATTCTGGCGGTCGGCTTGCTGTGAGTGGCTAGCACTTAGTTTTAAGACCGCTCCATCGGGCCCCTAAAAACCCATATGAAAAAGGTAGACCTTTCAATGTCAAAGACCCTTCGTCTTTTGTGTGTTTTCGCTGCTGCGTTTGCGCTTAGCGCATTTTCCGCAGCTGACACTTTCTCAGGCACGCTCTATTACACCAACTTTCAAGGTGGTGGGGACAACGTTAACAGCGTGAACTACTCATTCAACAGCAACACCAACATCGCGACGTTGAGCGGCCAGACCGGTATAGCGGCAGTCAATGGCGCCGACGGAATAATCTTTGCTCCGAACGGCAACTTGCTGGTCGGCGGTCAAGGTAATCCGAACGTTCACGAACTGCAAACCAATGGCACGTTTGTGACGGACCACTATGCTGGTTCGGCCAACTATCACCTCACTCTCGATCCGAACGGGCAGACGGTCTACACGTCTGACTTCGAAGGACGACTGGACAAGGTGTCCTTAACGGGTGCGCCTCTGGTCCAGCAGTCGCCCACGGGCGGCGATACCGGGGTAACTCAACTTGCGTTTGCGCCGGATGGCACCGCCATTTACGTGAACGGCAACCCGAACGGTTTCGGCAATATTGGTTTTTATGATCTGGCGACGGGCGCAACCACACGCCTCTACACGAGCGTGACGCCGGCGCACGGGGTTATCTACGATCCATTCACCGGCAAGTTCACTTTCTTCGGTGAGGGTTACACCGGTACCATGAATACGAACGGCACGGGCTTGGCTACTCATGGCACCGGAGTGTGCGACTTCGATCAAGGCGCCGTAGACGGACAAGGACATGCTCTGGTGGCCGGGTGCAACGGAATCACGTTCATCTCCTATGCCATCAGCGGCGACATCAACAACCCTGATTACATCCAGTTCTTTAGCGGCTATAACAACATTGATGATGTGGCTCCGCTGGTCGGCGCGGGTTCGCAGAATCCGACTCCGGAACC
>JAICWB010000289.1 GCA_025935035.1 Terriglobales bacterium | reverse complement strand
GTCACGGAGGCGCGTGGGGTTGCTGATTCCTGGTTTTGCGCGTCTGGCATGCGGCTAGAAGAGAACCTTCAGAAGTCCCTGGGAGAGCACGCTGAGTTTTTCAAATGTGGTGAGGCGAATCTTTTCGCCGAACACGTTGAAGTCGCGCGCTGCGATCTTGTCGAGCAGGCGGCGGTAGATCTCAACCAGAGCCCAGAGCGCGGGGCTGGAGTCGTCGTCGATGAGCGGGATAAGTCTTTCCGCGGCTGCGTACAGTTCACGCGCACGGTTCGCTTCGAACTCGAGCAGCGGCTTGAAGTTTTCAGGCGCGAATCCGTTTTGCAGTTTCGCTGCGGAGAGTGCTTCCGGCGCGAGCTGGAAATGGACCAAATCTTCTTGCGGCATGTAGATGCGGCCCATGAGGGCGTCTTCTTTGACGTCGCGAATGATGTTCGTGAGTTGGAAGGCTACGCCGGTCTGCTCGGCGAGATGCTCGGCTTCAGGGTCTTTGTATCCGAAGACGCGAATGCAGACCAAGCCTACGACGGAAGCTACGTGATAACAGTAGCGGTACAGTTCTTCGAACGTCTGATACGGGACGATGGGCGCGGTGGCGTGGGCGGCATTCTCCTGTAAGTAGGCGGAGAATTGCAGATCCATGGCAGTGCCGGAGACTAGCTGATCGAAAAGCTGAAGCGGGATCTTGAAGCGCGATTGAGTGTCGGCCGTGGCCATGATGACGGGATCGTCGCTGGGGCGCCCGGTGGAGGCGCGGCGAAGTGATTCCGACCAATCGCGCAGTTGCTGCTGGCGCTGTTGGAGCGACATGCCGGGATCGTCAGAGATGTCGTCGGCATGGCGCATGAAGGCATAGATGGCACAAAGTGCGTTGCGCTTGGGCTTGGGCAAGGCGAGGAATGCGTAATAAAAATTCTTAGCTTGCGAGCGTGCGATACCGCGGCAGACACCGTATGCCATGGAAAGCTGGCGCTCGTTGGGCGCGATGGAGGTGACCTGGCCTGAAGTCCCTGGAGCCGGCATCAGGCGGCAACCTTTTTCAAGGCGGCGCGAACTACGAGCCACAACTTGCGCGGCTTGGAGATTGCGGGGCGGGATCTCAGAACGTCATAGCCTTGTTTCTCAATGGCGTTGAGTATCTCTTGGCCGCCGCGGGAGAAGAGCTCGATATCGAGTGCGAGATCGGGCGAGATTTTCTTGATTAACGGTAGGCCGTTCTCAAACCACTCGCGAGCGCGTGCGACTTCGAACTTCATGAGCTCGATGAACTGTGGTGTGGCGCGGCCGCTGGCGATGTCATCTTCGCTCACGCCGAAGCGCTGCATGTCTTCTTGCGGGATGTAGATGCGGCCTTTGATCCAGTCAACGGAGACGTCTTGCCAGAAGTTGGCTAGCTGCAGCGCGGTGCAAGTGGAATCGGATAGCTTTTGGCGCTCGGGGTCAGAGTATCCGCCGAGATAGAGGACTAGATGTCCGACGGGGTTCGCCGAGTACTTGCAGTAATCGAGCACGTCATTGAAGGTGGGAAAGCGCGTGATGGTCTGGTCGCGGCGGAAGGCGGTAAGCAGATCGGCGAATTCTTGCCTGGGAATATTGAACTCTTTTACGGTGCCGGCCAGCGCTACGAATACCGGATGACGCGGCGTGCCGTCGTAGCAGGCGTCTAATTCCCTTTCCCATGCCTCGAGCAGGGCGAGGGATTGCTCCACGTCGCCGACCTCATCGCCGAGATCGTCTGAGATGCGGCAGTAGGCGTAAATGTTGAAGAAGTGTTGCTCAAGGCGTTTGGGCAGAAAGAAAGTTGCCACCGAAAAATTCTCATAGTGCGAGCGAGCGAGACGCTCGCAGTAGGCGTAGGCCTCCGCTGGCGAGGGCGCGGTCTCCGGGATGCGGTACTCGGGCGGGAGCTTGGACCATCCCGCGGCTATGGTGGTGGCTGACATGGGTGCTGGCTTCATTTTACAGGCGTTGCGGGGAGTGGAGAACCCTACACGGAGAACTGAGGGACAGAGGGCTGAAGTGAGGGCGGTTGGCGTGGCAGTTTGGAGAATGCCGCTTACGATCGTTCACAGGAAGGATTCGCGCAGGAGCATGCCCGAGCAGTGTGCCAGCAATAGGGATCCTTCGCCTAAAAGCGGACCAGGATGACAAGTGCGAACTAACGGACGCAGCGGGTGGCGGCAGGATGCCGCCACGACAGCCGGCGGGACGCCGGCGGTACGGTTCGACGTACTCGCTTGGCGCTAGGTTCGTTTTACTTCGGGAGTTGGGCAGCCGAAGAAGAGGACGTAGTTGTCTGGGTCTTTTAGTTCAAAGCCGCTTAGGCCGTCAGTCGTGTTGGCGTTGAATGCGGTGCTGAAAGTTACGCCTTTTGCGGTGAATTCTTTTGCGAGAGATTCGGGATCGGCTACGTAAATGAAGGCGTCTAGACGAAGATGTTCGTGGCGCATGTGATTGGGCACGGGAGTGACGCCGCTCTCGGATTTGATGAATAGTTGGGCGTTGTCGCGGCCGATGACGGCGAACCAGGGGGAATCGTCCGCGCGGAAGCGAACTTCGAATCCGAGTTTGTCGCGGTAAAAGGCTATGGTGCGATCTACTTCGGTGACGATGAATGATGGGGAGATGGCGGCGAGGCGGGCGGACATGTGTGGATTTTAGTTGAATCACGGCGTGAGGCGCGGGATTTGTAATTTGTAATTTGTAATTTGTAATTTGTAGCGCGCATTGTCGTGCATTGCGAACTGCATAGACCCTTCGACTCCGCCGCTAAGAACGCGGCTGCGCTCAAGGTGACAGCTCGGTGGTGGGGCTAAGGTTAGGGTAGCGGGCAGGAGTAGAGGCCAACGGTTTGCAGTGCGTGTGTGAGGGCGAGGACGCCCTCACGACAGCCGGCGAGACGCCGGCGGTACGGTCAGTGGCCGGGGATGATGGCGGTTTTGATGTCGCCGCTGCGGTTCAGCATGCTGCGCCTGTGCCACAAATGGGCTGCGCTCGGGGTGATGGTTCGGGGTTGGGGCTAGATGTTTGCAGGCCTGCTCTCAGGGTGACGGTTCGGTGGTTGGAGCGAAGGTTAGGGTCGCGGTCAGGAGCATAGGCCAACGGTTTGCAGTGCGTGTGTGAGGGCGAGGACGCCCTCACGACAGCCGGCGAGACGCCGGCGGTACAGTCAGTGGCGGGGGATGATGGCGGTTTTGATGTCGCCGCTGCGGTTCAGCATGCTGCGCAGGTGCCACAAATGGGCTGCGCTCGGGGTGATGGTTCGGGTGGGTGAGCTGTTTGCAAGCCTGCCCTCAGGGTGACGGTTCGGTGGTTGGAGCGAAGGTTAGGTCGCGGTCAGGAG
>JAICWB010000168.1 GCA_025935035.1 Terriglobales bacterium | reverse complement strand
TTGGTGGCGAGCGCTTGCACTTTCTCCGGCGTTACCGCTTTGATCTGAACCGGATACTCGCGATAGTAGTTAGTGGGCAAATGATAGGTGTACAACGTACCCATCGAGTTCACCACACTGGTGGAGGTTTCAAACAGCGCGGCCATTGCGCCAACAATGTAGTCCTTCGCCAACTTCACCTCATCGGCGCTGAGGGGACGGGTCTTCATGCCATCCAGTTCGTTGAAGATCTCATGCACACTCGGTCCGGTAACATCGGTACGCACGCTGCTGTATACGTAAAACGGTCCCGGCTCGCGGCGATAGATAAAGCGGCTGCTGGCGCCGTATGTGTATCCGTTCTTTTCACGCAAGTTCATGTTGATGCGGGCGGAGAAGATTCCTCCGAGCGCGGTATTGAGCACCTGGGCTGTCGGATAATCGGGGTTATTGCGGGCCAATCCCACCTGGCCCACGTACAACGCGGTTTGCGGCGCACCCGGTTTGTCCACGATCACGAACTTGCGGGCGGCTGCTTCGGGCGTCGCGGTGAGTTTGAAGGGCTCTGCTTTGCCAGACCACTTGCCGAAATATTTCTCCGCCACTTCTTTCAACTGTGCAGCTGTGATATCGCCGGCGACGAGCAATGCAGCATTGCCCGGCGCGTATCCTGACTTGTAGAAATTCATCAGGTCATCGCGGCTAATGGTCTTCAGTGAGGCGGCCGTGCCGATCTCCGGCTGGCCATACGGATGATTGTCTCCATACACGAGCTTGCTGAATACCTGGTTGCCAAGTTGGACGGCGCTGTCCTTCTGCTGCAAGACTTGCGTCAAACGGCGTTGGCGCACGCGGTCGAATTCCTTCTCAGCGAACGCAGGATGCAGCGCCACATCAGACATCAGGTCAAATCCCGTGTCCATGTTCTTCTTCAATACGCGCATGGTCACGTCAGAATTGTCTGTGGTGGAATTGGAATTAAGGAATGCGCCGATCGATTCCACGTCTTCCGCGATCTGCAGCGACGAGCGCTTGTCTGTACCCTCTTGCAACATGGCCGCGGTAAAGGCGGCAAGCCCGGCCTTCTCCGCCGGATTCCGTTCGCTACCGGCGTTCACCACCAGGCTTGCCGTGACCAGCGGAAGGTTGTGCCGCTCGATCAACATGACGGTGAGGCCGTTGGCCAAATGCGAAACGGTTGGAACTGGAAGCGTGAGGTTCGGCGTCGGACCTGCCTTTGGAGCATCCTTGCGCCAATCTTCGTTGGTCGCATACTCAGTCGCTCCTGCCTTCTGCTTGGCTTCCTCAGGATCATTCGTGCGCGGAACATCATCCACAACCTTCTGGCCTTTCACCGTGTAGATGACCACGCGCGCATTGTCTTTCAGTACATCTTGCGCCAGCTTCTTCACGCTGTCGGCCGTGACTGCGTCAATGTCCTTGATCTGCTTGGGCAGATATCCCGGATCGCCAACGTAGTGCTCATAGGAGTTCAAGCGGTTGGCAACTCCGTTGAATGATTCCAGGCTGCTGATCAAGCGCGACTCCACAGCCGCGCGCGCACTGGCGACTTCGGCCGCTGTAGGGCCTTCATTGCGCATACGGTCGATCTCTTCCTGCATCGCCTTCTCGAGTTCTTCCGGCGTGGCACCCGGTTTAGCCGTGGCAGACATCTGGAAGTTCGAGCCCAAGATCAGAGAGCGCTGCTCTGCCGACACGTTCTGCGCGATCTTCTTCTCATAGACCATCGACTTGTACAGGCGGCTGGCTTTTCCGCCGCCGATGATCTGCGCCAGAATGTCAGCATCCGCATCTCCCGGCTTGTAGATCGCGGGTGAGAGCCATCCCATGGTCACTTGCGGAAGCTCGATGGTGTCCGTCACCGTCACGCGTTTCTCGGCGGTGATAGGAGCAGTCTTGTTTACAAGTTTCGGTACCGCCGGACCAGCCGGCAGCGTACCGAAGTACTTCTCAACCAATGTTTTGGCTTTCGCTTCGGTAATATCGCCGACCAACGCGAGGGTCGCGTTGTTGGGTGTGTAGTATTCCTTGAAAAACTGGCGGACATCATTCAAGCGCGCGGATTCAATGTCCCGGTGCGAGCCGATGACCGAACCGTAATAAGGATGGCCTTGTCCATAAAGCTGGTGGTCCATCTGCTCGTCTGATAACCCGTAGGGTACGTTCTCACCACTCTGGCGGCGCTCATTACGCACCACGTCACGCTGCGTGATGAGCTTTTGCCCATCGATGGTGTCAAGCAGGAACCCCATGCGATCGCTTTCGATCCAGAGAGCAAGCTCGACCTGGTTCGAAGGCACGGTCTCGAAATAATTCGTACGGTCGAAATCGGTGGAACCATTGATGCCTGTGGCGCCGGCGGCGGCCAACAACTTAAAGTGTTCGCTCTCGCCCTTCGGGCCTTGAATGTGTTTTGAGCCGGAGAACATCATGTGTTCGAACAAATGCGCGAAGCCGGTACGGCCGGGCGCTTCGTTCGCCGGGCCCACGTGATACCACAGGTTCACTGCCACCATGGGCAAACGATGGTCTTCACTCACGATCACGTTCAAGCCGTTCTTCAGCTTGAACGTCGTGTACTTGATGGTCGGCAAGCTTGAGGCTGTCTTTGCGGTGGCCGCGGACTTGGCCTTGGGCGCAGAAGCGGTCGTCTTGGCAGAGGCAGGCGCGGCTTTCTTCGCCGGCGAGGCAGTTTGCGTGAACCCTAAAGTGCAGAGAACGAAAAACAGCGGTAGCAGACGCGTCGGTCGGCTGGAAAACATATAAGCTCCAAGATTGGTTGGTTTGAGGGCTTGGGAGAACGCAATCAAGATATACCCGCCTTGCTGCGTGGTCAATCGCTCCTTGCGGTTCGTCCCACCTTTTGCCGCGAAGCGATCAGCGCCTATTCGCGCGGGTCTCGGCCAGCGCTTGACTTTATGATTTCCTTCCGGACGAAAGTGCCTAAGGCCCGCGCTTAGTCCCTACGTAGTATTAAGAAGAATCAATACGGGATTCAGGCATTCCGCGAATGGTTCAGCCACTCTGATTTCCCTATCCTAGGCACTAGAAAATAATCCTGATGCGCATTACTCGTCTGAGGCTGATTTGCGACTCTTTCTTAAGTTCATGCTTTTGGTGTTTCCTGCTCTCTCTCTGACTGCCCTTTCACAAGTCACTTTTACATCTCCTTTGACCGGTTCCACCGTCACGGATTCCGTGCGCGTGACCGGCATAGCCGTACCCACAACTGCCGGACACACGATCTCAAAACTCATCATTTACGTGGATGGCGCCACCAACTACACCGGTACTTCGGGTAGCTTTAGCGTCCTGCTAAAAGTACCTACGGGAAAGCATACGATCCTGGTCAAAGCCTGGGACAACAAGGGCATCGGCTGTCAGGCGGCCAGCTACATTACTGCATCCGGTAGCGGCAAGGGCTTTACCGTCACATCGCCGGCGATGGGCGCGGCAGTGGATAGCAACGTCCATTTTGTCGTGAACGCCAGCTCTGTGACCAGCCATTCCCTCGCGAGCACATCGATCTTTGTGGACGGCACCTCAATCTTCAAAACCACATCTTCTTCCATCGACACGACGAAGACCCTGGCAGTGGGCAAGCGAACTGTAAAACTCGAATCTGTGGACACCGCAGGTACTAAGAACGACCTTACATTCACCATTAACGTGACCGCACCCGCAACCCCGCCACCTCCCCCGCCATTGCAGATAAACAGCCCAACCAACCTGCCGGATGAGACTGCTGGCGTTTCCTATTCACAGACGCTTGCGGCATCCGGAGGGTCAGGCACCAAGAGTTGGAGCATCACCTCGGGTGCGCTGCCTTCGGGCTTAGGTCTTCAATCGAGCGGCGTGCTCTCTGGCGCAAGCAATGCCTCTCCGGGACAATTCTCATTCACAGCCATGGTGCAAGATAGTTCCGGAAGTGCAAGCAAGCAGTTCGTGCTTAATCTGCTGGGTGGGACCGCCAGCGGAGCCATTCCCATCACCGATTGCAATGCAGCGATCACCACTTCGAATCAAACGTATCAACTCGCTAATGACATCTCATCACCTGGCACGTGCTTGGTGGTGGACGCAAACAACATCACTATCGACCTGAACGGCCACACCATCACTTACGCCACTGCGGCAACCAGTCCTGCCGGCCAGCACCGTCATGGCATTCTTGCCGTTGCTTGTTGGGACTTCGATGTCCAAGGAAACCCGTGCGCAACTCACACCGGGGATTTCTCGAACATCACCATCGCCGGGAACCTCAGCGATCCGGGTAACAAAGGAAAGATCGTGCAGGGCTCAGCCGCCGCTCCTTATTCGCACGCGATACGTGTAGGGCAAGGCGCCATCCTCAAAGGACTGGTCGTGCATGACGTTGACATCACCGTCCAGTCGCCAAGCTCGATCGGTATCTACTCCAACTATTCGACCGGTGGCTCGGCGATCTACAACAACACCATCCACAACAATGTGACTGCCATCAGCAGCCGGCAGCAGTTTGATGGCATGTCTATCAAGCTCGACGACGAATACACCAACACCGTGCCAAATATGATCCATGACAATGTGATCATTGGCGGTGCTCAAGGCGGCATCCGCGAGGTGAACCCCGCCGGATCAAAGCTGTACAACAACGACATCAGCCTGAACGCGACCTACAGTAATGATTTCTGTATCGATTCACTGGGAAACAATACGGAGATCTTCAACAACAACTGCCACAACGATCAGGGCCGCGGTTTTCACATCACCGGCGACCAAGTCAACGTGCATGACAATACGATCGATGTGATCGAGCGTTCCACCAACATGGAATACGGGGCGGCTATCAGCAGCATCAGTCGCAGCGGTAACGTGATAACCGTGAACACGTCCACAGATTTAAATCAGGTCGCCGGCAATACGATGGTAGTCGCCGGCACTTCAGGCCTGGATGGCACCTACCAGATAGCCAGCGTCGTCAATCCGCGAACGTTCACGCTTAACAATGTTGGTGCAAGCTTGAGCCTGGGCGCGGGCGGAAAAGTGTCGGGCTGTGAATTGAGCGGGACCTACGGCATCCAGATCGAGACTGATCTGGAACCCGCAGGAACCATCAACATCTACAACAATAAAGTCACGGCAAACGCGGGCGAATGCCCCGGGTCGGCGCTGCGCTTCACGTCTGTCCCGAATACTTCAACGCTAAACATCCATGACAATGTGTTCACCGCGAACCGCATCGGAGCAACGAAGCAGCCCGCGGCGGGAATGTCTATAAGCGGCGCTGATCTTGCCGGTACGGTCATCTCAAACAATGCCTTTGCCGCAGATACCACGTTGCTTCTTGCCGAATGGGATGGCGGACAAAACGTGACCATCAAGAATGGCATCGTGACCACCGCGTCCAATCCGGCGTCCACGTGGCTTCTGACCGACTTCCTCAATTCATACGGCGGAGCGGCAGTCCAAAACCTGGTGGTTCTTGATCCCACGTATCAAAGTACAGCCAGCGATCAAAACGTGCAGATCGTACAGACGAGCACTCCCCAGGAGTTGTACGAGAACTGGACACTCGCGGTGAAGCTGGTAGATGCATCGAACCAGCCGGTGAATGGCGCAAGTGTCAGCATCAAGGACAGCAAAGGCACCGTAGTCTACACCGGCACCAGCGACAGCAACGGTCTTGTGCAGACGGTGGTCACGCAGAAGCATTGGCTGAACACCGGCACTTTGACCAACACTCCGCATACCGTGACCGTCAGCGATTCAAAATGCTCCGCGGGCACAGGCAGCTTTAACGTCACGGTGAATTCCGGCACCCTTCCCACGCCGGGCACGCCGTTCGTGCATTCCATGGGGACCTGCCAGTAAGTAAACTTTATCAAAGCACTCAATCCGAAGCGGCTCGATTACAATATGTGAATCGAGCCGCTTCGCTTTTTGGGCGGCTTGCGCAACATCTGCGAGAGTGGCGGAATTGGCAGACGCACCAGACTTAGGATCTGGCGGGTAAAACCGTGGGGGTTCGAGTCCCCCCTTTCGCACCATTTAAATCCATTTCCCGTTGTTGTTTCCCGTTTTTCGATAGATCAAAAACAATGAATATTCCTAAGCCACCCAAAGTCAACCTCAGCAACTCTGCCGAATATCGCGAGAACTATGCCAACAGCGTGCAGATCCACGTATCCGTGTGGGATTTTCTGCTTACCTTCGGACGCCTGCAATCGCAGACGCCGGAGCTCGTCGAAGTACAGAACTTCCAGAGCATCTACTGCAGCCCGCAACAGGCCAAGGCGCTGCTGATGATCCTGAAGCAGAATGTTGAGAATTATGAAAAAGCGTTCGGCGAGATCAAGCTTGATCCGCAGATGGTGCCGGGCAGCACCGGTCCGGTGAACT
>JAICWB010000071.1 GCA_025935035.1 Terriglobales bacterium | reverse complement strand
TACGTGGTTCAAGCGCCGCGGAGTGACCCCGCTTTCGAGCGACATGCTGCGCAGCATCCTTTTTGACAGCATCACAGAGCAGCGATATCAGGGATTGGTGTTTTCGACGCTGCGATCGCTTCTGCGCGCGCGATTGATCGCAAAGATGCCTTGGAATTATGTGGACGCCACGAACCTCTCGCCACATGAGCGCCGGCAGTGGATCAAGATGGCCCGAGGATTCGGCTTCGAAGTGCAGGCCGTGTTCTTTGATGTGCCGGTGGAATTGTGCATCCAGCGCAACTCTAAGCGCGAACGGCAGGTCCCGGAAGACGTGATGCGGCAGATGGCTGCGAAGCTAAAGCCGCCGACGTTTAAAGAAGGATTCTCGAAGATCGTGGTGGTGCGGGTGAAGGACACAGCGAGCTAGGCTTCCGGAAAATCGAGCTGGAGCGCCTTTGTTTGACCGAGGCGCGAGTTCCAACTTACAATCGAGAAGTCAGAGAAGAGCATCAATCCTTGATGCTCTTTGTTTTGCCCCCTCGTTCAATGGTAGGACATCTGCCTCTGGAGCAGAGTATCGGGGTTCGAATCCCTGGGGGGCAACCAGCCTTTTCTTCTTTCTACTGGACAATCAGTTGCCGAGTTAGCGGTGCGTGAACCTGCGCTTGAGCGCCATCCCCGCCACTAATGCGCTAGCCAGCAGTGATAGCGAAGCGGGCTCGGGCGTGTCCACCAATTGGACAGAGACGTCGTCGAGGTCGTAGTAGTCCGGCACCTGGTAGAACGCGAAGCTGAGAGCGGCCGTGTTCGAAGTTGCGACTTGGGTGAATTGAAACAACTGCCAGTGCAAGTATCCGACGTTTGTGCCGGAGACGAGCGTGACACCGTCAAAGGAGATGGCGAAAGAGTTTGGCGGATCCTGACCGTTAGACAGATAAAAACTGATCTGGTACGTAGCGCCGGGGATGGTAGCGATCGTCTGCATGACCCCGCCCTGGCTGCCGATGGCACCAAAGCTGCCCATCCAATCGCCATCGTATGGTTTGTAGCCTGAGCAACTTGTCGTCTGGTCATCGTCCGCGCAGACGCCGGTATAGCCGGTGTCTCCGAATTGCGTCCATCCGGTGAAATCGCCGGTCTCAAAGCCTCCATTGTTGATGAGGTTCTGGGCGAATGCGGCGGACGCAAATGCGAATGCCAGCGCGAATACAAAAAGGGTCTTTGTAAACAAAACTACCTCTATAAGCGCGGAAAGATTGATACATGCATCCTACTCGATAGAGGTGATGCGTGGACTGCGGGATGTGCCTTAGACTGGGACTCAGGTGGTAGTCCTTCGCTGTCACTTCGTATATCGTTGCGCAAAGGAAAAGCAAAAGCCGGACTCGATGTCCGGCCTTCGTCTTTCTAGCTGTCTGGTTTGACTAGCTACGAAACTTGCGTAAGAAGCCTGCGCCCAAACCCAGTGCGCTGCCCAGCAGCGTGAGAGAACTCGGCTCCGGCGTCTCTTGCACTGACACGTCGTCCAATTCCCAGTAGTCTTGTGGCTGATAGAAGCCGAACTGAAGATCGGCGCTGCTGCCTGTAGCTATCGTCGTGAACGTATATTGTGTCCAAGAAAATCCGTCCTGATTTGGCAGGTCGAGCAGCGTCACGCCGTCAAAGCTCAGAGAAAAATCGTTCGGCGAGGGGCCATTCTGCAGCCAGAACGAGATCGTGTAAGCTTGGCCCGCAGTTGTGGCAACTGCCTGAGTCAGATAACCGTGACTATCCATTGGTCCAAAACTTCCCATGTAAATGCCGTCAAAAACATTACGGCCTGAGCAATCATCAAGGTCACCTTGATTGCTCTGACATACACCGGTGTAACCCAGATCTCCCGACTGTGTCCACCCGGTAAAATCTCCGGTCTCGAAACCGCCATTGTTGATCAGGTTCTGGGCGAACATGCTTCCGCTGAACGCGAACAATGCCGCAACCGCCAGAATCTTAAATAGTTTATTCAACCTGTTGGTCTCCTATAACTAGAACTTATCGCTTAATACGAAGCAATCCGAATGCCTAACATTATGGGGCATATGTCTAAGAAAACAAAAGCCAATCTTGACGTGCAACCTGCTGAAAGTTGCAATTAGTTGCACAATAAGTGACAAGAACATCTTCAAACCTCGCTGATGGGTAAAAAGTCTAGGTAAGGGTTGAATATCAAGAACATAAAGGGCCCAACATTAATACTTTTTCTTCTTTTTCGATTGAGCCAAACTGGAAGGGAAAGTGAGTTTGTAAGGGATGGAACCGGCAACTATCGGTCGCTACGAGATTGTCGAAGAATTAGGCCGCGGCGGTATGGGAGTGGTGTACAGGGCGGTCGACCCGACTATCCATCGAACCATCGCATTGAAGACATTGCATCTGGATTCTGCTTCTGAGCGACCGGAAGATGTCCTACAGCGCTTCCGCCATGAGGCTCAGCTATCCGGAAGGTTGAGCCATCCAAACATCATCACGATCTACGACGCGGGCGATGATGGCAAACTCTTCTTCATTGCGATGGAATTCATCTCCGGTCCGACCCTGCATGCAATCTTAAAGGAACGGCGCCTATCGATCGACGAGATATTGAAAGTCTCGCGCCAGATTTGTAGTGCCTTAGATTACGCGCATCGGCAGGGCATTGTGCATCGCGACATCAAGCCCGCGAATGTGATGGGCCAAAATCTAGATTCGTTGAAGATCATGGATTTCGGTATAGCGAAGTCTGACCTTGGATTGACGATGACTGGACAAGTGCTGGGCACGCCCGCGTATATGTCCCCAGAGCAGGTAATGGGAAAGCCTCTTGATGGACGGTCTGACCTTTTTAGTCTTGCCGTGATGCTTTACCAGATGGTGACAGGCGAGATGCCGTTCCCGGGGAACACTGCCACCAGCATCATCTACAAGATCGCGAACGAACGGCCGGTTGCTCCCAGTGATCTGGATGGGACGATCCATCCTGGCTTAAGCGCAGTGATCACCAAAGCGTTGTCAAAAAATCCTGACGACCGTTTCCAGACGGGCGCGGAAATGGTGAAGGCGCTGGAGAACTACAAGACATGGACGGCGTCGAAGCAAGCAGTCTCACCGGATGCGCCGACCGTGACCATGCTGCGACAAGTGGAACCGACGCGGGCAATGCCCGCAAGTGCTGCCGCACGCGGAGTGGGGAAGAAAGAGAGCCGGGCCCGAAAGGTGTGGCCGGTCATTGCGCTGGTGATTTTGGCTGCGTTAGGACTGGTGTATGCAGGTGTCAGATGGCAGAAGATGAACGCCGCGCGAGAGGCTTCAATAGCTACGCCGGAACAGCCCGGTACCCCAACTCCTCCGCCGACTTCGACGACGAACTCAGCTCCAGTTGCGCCGCCGGCTGAAACGAATTCAGTGCCAGAATCCGGTGAAGTGCGATTCACCTCGATCCCAGAGGGCGCGCAAGTATCCATTGATGGCAAGACGGCAAGAGATTGGGTAACACCGTTCACCGCGAACAAGCTTACCGCGGGTGAACATGAAGTGAAGATCTCAAAGAATGATTTCGTATCGCAGTGGCACAAAGTGAAAGTCGTGGCCGGGACGCCCGCTCATCTTGCAGCCACATTGGTCGTTTCCGGGGGCACGCTTGAGCTCAACAGCGATCCACCCGGCGCGGTGATATTCATTGACGGCGCAATGCTAACGGGACAGACCACGCCGGCGCAGGTTCACGTCGCCGCGGGTTCGCATGAATTGATGCTGCGTAAACCTGGCTTTGAAGAAGAGAACACTACCATCGCTATCAAAGATGGCGAGACCTATCCCTATTCTCCGACGCTGGACCGCATGCAGTGGCAGGGGAACCCTCAACAGCAGGAAAAGCTAAAGCAAGCTTTGCGTGAAGGGAAAGGCATTATTGCGGTATTAACGGAGCCGATGGGAGCAACATTACAGATAAACGGCCACACTGTGCCGCGCACGACTCCCTTCCGCGCTGCATTTCCGCCGGGCAATTATCAATTGACAATCTCCCTTGACGGTTACGCGACCGAGCGCAGACAGATCACCGTACAGGCGGGCAAGCCCACACGCGTTCAGGTCAAGCTGCAAAAGTAAGTCTACTTCTGCGCGATGTAGTAATTCGTATAAGCGTAGTTGCACGCCCAGAGCAGCGCGACGACTACGAACACGGTTCGAAGCAACGAACTGAGATTGATGGACTGTCGTTTTGGCTGTACGCGACGCTGAGCCGGTTCGGGTACATATCCTTCACGCCCACCTGTTGCCCACGGATCGGATGGCATATTCTCATCTCCTGATTGATTGAAAAGGCGCGGGGGTATTATGACCCTTAAAACCGTGGGAGGACCGAAAAGTTGTTACGGATCATTGTTACCAAAGACACGTAGTACGATCAGCTGAACGTGTACGGCAGAGATTTGCAGCCGGAACGGGCAGCCGTCGGCCTGCCCAAACGCCGGGATGCGGTCTTGGAAGCAGAAAAGCCTAGGGTAAACTTGTCCGTCGATCAAGCATCAATCTTTGAAGGCCCGCAGCGGAGGCGACCTTGGACATTCAAGTGCAAAAGCAATCTGACATCAACATCATGAAACTCCACGGTCCATTTCGGCTAGGGCCGGCGGTGGAGGCTTTCCGCGCGGCCATTGATCAGGTGATGAAAACGAGCGGCCACAAGATCATTGTGAACATGACTGAGGTGAACAGCATGGACTCAAGCGGCATCGGCGCGCTTGTCCGCTCGCAGACCGCGGCGAAACAGCACGGGGGATCCATCAAGCTCGTAAATCCCAGCAAACTGGTGGTGCAGACGCTGAACTTTGTTGGCCTGTTGAATGTCTTTGAAGTGCATCCCGACGACAACGCGGCCATCGATGCATTCCTGGGAAATCAAGCGGCTTCAGGGATTCACGCTAAAGACCCCGGCGCCGGTTGGCAGGGATGACTCCGCGCTTAGTGACTATGTCCTCCTTCATTCGTGCAGCATCCTAGTACGATCTTGGTCGCGGCTTTGTCTGCGGGGGTGCGCAGGTCACCGTTCAGAAGCAGTCTTTTCACGCGTTCCGCAGCTTCGAACAGTTGATCGAACGACCTGACAATAAACAGTACATTCTGCAGGTCACTGACCTCGAAGTCCTGATTGAAAACGCTCTCCAGAGTGAACGGAAGACGTACGCACTTCGCACCCAGAGCATTCGCGCAATCTGCGGCAGAAGAGATCAATCCGCTGCCGTACGCGCGCGGTTTTCCGTTTTCTTCGATCAGTCCAAATTCAACGGTGAACCAGAAAAGGCGCGTGAGAAGTTTGACTTCATTCTCAGTCACGGACGCGGCGGCGACGGCGCCAAATTCCTGGAGGAAGTCCGCGAAGACCGGATCGCTGTGCAGTGGGACGTGACCGAACACGTCATGGAAGATGTCTGGCTCTGGCAGGTAGTCGAGTTGGTCCATTCGGCGGATGATCACTGTTGTGGGGAAGCGACGTTCAGCCAGGCATTTGAAAAAGAGCTTCGCTTCGAGGAAGCCGCTGACCGGGACGGCGTTCCATCCGGTACGGGGTTGCAAGCGACCGTTCACGTCATCGAGGTTGGGAACATGGTTCTCTGACAAGCCGATGCGCTCGATGCCTTCACAAAAGACTCTGCTGCCGGCATCTTTGAGCTGAGACATACGACGGTTGAAAAGGATCTTCCAGACCTCGTGCTGCTCAGCGGTGTACTCTTCCCAGTGCTGTTGGATGAATGCATGTGCTTCATTGGCGATAGCTTCGATCATATTCTCTCCGTAAAAAGAAAACGGCCCGTGATCTCTCACGGGCCGTTTGTGTTTGATTTGTCTGCGGTCTAGCGCATACGCCTCGGCACACGTCCCGTGGAGCGGGTCGCGTAGTAATAATAGGCGTAGGTTGCGGTGGAACGCATGGAGAGAGTATTGCCCGAGGCTGACACAAAGTCAAGTAAAGAGCGCGCCAAACCATTGTAGGTTTACGGAGTCTTAAGAAGCCACACTGAGGTAATACAAAGGATTGAATTATGCACGGCAAGGCCTTCTCGATATGCGTCTTCGTTGTAATGGCGATTAGCGCGGGAAACGCCCAGATATCAGGGGATCGTTCGCCAATGGAACGCGGCTTTCGCCCGAAATTGTCTATGCCAGATGCACTCAAGGCGGCAGAGAAGTTTGTCGATTCGAAACATGTTGATCTGACTCACTTTTGGTTATACGAAGCAAAATACCGCGTATTTGGAGGGTTGCCGCAATACGCTGGATGGTACTTCTGGTGGGTGAATGAGTCCGGGGCGCTAGGCGACTATGTCGAAGTATTTGTGACGATGGACGGAAAATGCAGGAGATTGCCATCCATGTAGGCTGGGTGGTTAGAGGCAGCGCTTCGCGGCGCACTTACAGACATTTTTTTGTAACATTTTGCTGACTCGGATACTCTAAACCGTCGATCAACACTTCAACCTGGAGACTTAAATGAATATCCGCAATCTTGCCAAACTCGCCCTGGTGATGCTCTTGCCGGTGGTGGTTGCACATGCTGACGATAAGAAACCTACTGCAAAAGCCGGCGCTGGTGCGACTAAGAGTTTTACGGGTCAGGTCAGTGATTCTATGTGTGGCAAGAGCCATATGATGCCGGGCAAGAGTGCGGCTGAATGCGCGAAAGAGTGTGCCAAAGATGGCGACTATGCGCTGGTCGTCGGGGCAAAGGTTTACACGCTCAAAGGCCACAAGGATGAATTGGAAAAGCTGGCTGGCGAGAACGCTACTGTCACCGGATCCGTGAAGGGCGACACCATCGAGGTTGCGACTGTGGCTGCGGCCAAGGCACCGGCTAGCAAAGGGACGATGGCCAAGCCCACAGGCAAGAAGATGTAAACTGCGCCGGCATACTTAGCTTCAACCCCACTTCGTCCTCCATAAAGTGGGGTTTTTCTTTAGGCGTAAAATAGAGATATGCGCCGGGTTTACATGGACAGCAACGCCACCACACCCCTTTTGCCAGAGGTACTGGGCGCTATGAGTCCATTTTTTACGCAAAGCTTCGGAAACGCTTCCTCCATCCACCATTATGGGCAGCAGGCGCGCGGAGCAGTGGAGCGTGCGCGAGAGTCAGTGGCGCGGCTTTTTAGCTGCCGCGCGGCCGAAGTTGTTTTTACCAGCGGTGGGACTGAGAGCGACAACCTGGCCCTTTTCGGTACCTTGAATCCCGGCGACCACGCGATCACTTCGACTATCGAGCATCATGCGGTTCTGAATGCATTCAAGGCATTGCAATCGCAAGGCATTGATGTGAGTTATGTTGAGGTTGATTCGCGCGGTGTAGTGGAGCCGAATGTGATTCGCAGGGCGATGCAGCCGAACACCAAACTTATCTCAGTGATGATGGCGAACAATGAGACGGGCGTGCTGCAACCGGTCAAAGAGATCGGCGTGATCGCAAAGGAAGCGAGCGTTGTGTTTCATACCGATGCCGTGCAGGCGGCAGGTAAGGTGCCTATCGATGTAAATGAGATAGGCTGCCATTTACTCTCTATCTCGGGACACAAGATGCATGCACCTCAGGGAATCGGGGCGCTCTATGTGCGCAAGGGGACGCTTTTGCGTCCGATGATGGTGGGCGGCAATCATGAGCGTCAGCGGCGTGCCGGGACAGAAAACCTGCCGGGCATCGTAGGGCTAGGTAAGGCCGCGGACATAGCAATGGACGCGCTGGCCAACGGCAGCATCCATCGAATCGCCGCAATGCGGGATCGGCTCGAGGACGGCATTTTTGGCAAGATCGACGATACCGGGTTAAATGGCCAAGGTGCGCCGCGCGTTCCGAACACTACGAACATCCACATTGATCACATCGAGGGCGAGGCGCTGATCATTGCGCTGGATCTGAAAGGGCTGGCAGTATCGACCGGCGCAGCGTGTTCTTCTGGTGCAATCGAACCTTCGCATGTTTTGACGGCGATGAAGCTGCCGTCGGCGCAGGCAAGATCAAGCATCCGATTCAGCCTAGGCAAGCACAATTCTGAATCTGACGTGGACTTCGCGCTTTCTATCCTGCCGGAGACCGTGGCGCGCCTGCGCGAACTGAGTCCCGTCTATAATAAGAAAGCGGCCCTGAGCTGCTAAAACTGCGGTTCCGTCGAGTACCCGCTGGAAACTGGCCGATAAGCCAAAATAAAGATCATGTCTGCTCACACGATTGCGGTTGCTATGTCCGGCGGTGTCGATTCCTCGACAGTGGCGGCCTTGCTGCGCGATGAGGGTCACCAGCTTGTGGGCCTGACCATGCAGTTGTGGAACCAGAGGCGGTTGTCTGACGCGCCTGGCATGACGGAGAACAAGGCTGGGCGCTGCTGTTCGCTGGATGACGTGTATGACGCGCGTCGCGTGGCGGAGACGCTGGGCATTCCTTATTACGTAGTAAATCATCAACACCGGTTTGAGCAGGATGTGGTGCGTCCGTTCGTGGCGGAGTATTTATCAGGACGAACGCCGATCCCATGCAGCCTTTGCAACAATCATTTGAAGTTTGACCAGTTGCTGGTCGTGGCCAAGCAGATCGGCGCCGATTCGATCGCCACCGGCCACTATGCCCGCAATAGCTATGACCCGAAGCGCGCGCGGTGGATATTGAAGCGCCCTGCAGACCTGGCGAAGGACCAGACGTATTTCCTCTTCGGACTTACCCAAGAGCAGTTGGCGCATACGCGATTTCCTCTCGGCGAAATGCGTAAGCCCGATGTGCGAGACCAGGCGCGTCAGCATGGATTGAACGTGTTGGCTGACAAGCCGGATTCGCAGGAGATTTGTTTCGTGCCCGGCGGCGACTACAAGCAGTTCATTGACGCTTACCTGCACGAGCAGGGCGAAGAGTTGCCGGATACCGCCGGCGACTTGGTGACGACCAGTGGTGACGTGATCGGCCAGCACACAGGTATCCATAATTTCACCGTCGGACAGCGCAAGGGGCTAGGAGTCGCAACCGGCTCGCCACTGTATGTGCTGAAAATCAATGGAGAAATTAAACAAGTAGTCGTGGGCCGCGGCGAAGAGTTGTATAGCTCGGTGATGCATGTGAAGCGCCCGAACTGGATCTCAATCGCGGCGGTGGATGCTCCCATGCGGGTTGAAGTGAAGATCCGGCATCGGCACGAGCCTGCGGCGGCGACGATCGAGATGTCTTCCGCGGACGAAGTGCTGGTGACGTTCGATACACCGCAGCGCGCAATCACCCCGGGGCAGGCAGCAGTGTTTTATGACGGCGATGAGGTTGTGGGCGGCGGATGGATCGCTTAAACAAAAAAGCCGCCTTTCGGCGGCCTTTGCAATTCTAAGTGCAGCAAATCAGATAAACATCTCTTCGTCGTCGCCACCCCGGCCAGAAGTCTGCCCGGCCTCCATGGCTGCCTTGCGGCGTCGCGCGAGAAATGCGCCCACGCCGACAGACAATCCCTGAATGACCCCGGTCATCTGCTTCAATGGTGTTAATAAGGTGTGCTGCACCATCTCGGTGGTCTCTTCCACTTTATCGATGGTACGGGAGACGAGTTCATCCACGCGAATGACTTGCAGGCGAGTCCGGTCGAGCGTGTCATTGAACGTGGCATCCATGCGCGTGACCTGGGTCTTGATGGTCCCACTCACGTCGGCCAGGTTCGCGGTGATCTCTTTGAGCTTAGGACCGGCATCCTCCAGGATCGCGCGCGTCGATTCAAGCACTGGTATGGCTTTTTCTTCGACGCGCTTTCCTAATGCTTCCATGCGTTCGCCTGTCTTCTTCATGCTGACGAACATGGCGATGAGGATGCCCATCTGGATGATCACCGCCACGCAGGTGGCAATCACAAATGTGGTGAGTATGGTCTCATTCATAAGAGTTACCGGAACGCCCGCTCATGCGCGGATGACTATTTCTTTTCGGTGACCTCGCGATACGCTGACCGGCCTGCTTCGATCGCTGAGTTGATGGAATCACGCTGCTTGCCGATCACATCTTTGCCACGATCGACGTACTCTTTCACCTGCTCGCGCGCTTCGCGACCGCGGGACACGAGGTAGTCGCGCCCGTCTTCGGCGGACTGCAACAACGTTTCGCGGGTCTCGCGTCCAGACTTCGGGGCGTAAAGAATGCCGACCACTGCGCCAAGGCCCAATCCCGCTAGAAACCATCCAATACTGCCGTTGTTATCGTCTGACATGACTTCCTCCTCAAACTTTGGAACGGCGATGTTAGCATCCGCCCCATCATCTTTACAAATCGTAGGGTAGGATGCGCATAAACGAAAAAGGGCAGGCTGATTGGCCTGCCCTTAGTCAACGCGCTCGAGCTACTGTCCGAGTTTCTCAACAAAACGCACAATGGATTCAATGCCGCGATAGAAGTTCGCGATGTGAAACTTCTCGTTGGGGGCGTGAAGGTTGTCGTCCGGCAGCCCGAAGCCCATCATCACGCTGGGAATCTTGAGGTGCTTATGGAATTCCGCCACGATGGGGATGGAGCCACCGGACCGAATGAACACCGTGTCCTTATTGAAGACCTCTTTCATGGCTGCAGTTGCTGCCTTGATGTAGGGATTGTCCGTCGGGATGATGCTCGGTTCTCCCATGCTCAACAGCGTGACTTTGAGGGAGATGCCTTTGGGTGCGAGGCTCAGCACGTAGTTCTTGTATTGCTCGAAGGCTTCCTCAGGCTTCATGTCCGGAACAATGCGCATCGAGATTTTGGCTATGGCCTTCGCGGGAATCACGGTTTTTGCGCCTGCGCCGACGAAGCCACCGGGCATGCCGTGGACTTCTAGCGTAGGCCGTGCCCATGTGCGCTCTTGCACAGAGAAGCCGGGTTCGCCGGTAAGTTCCTTTGAGCCGACCTCGTTCTTGCGATATTCCTCTTCGTTGAAGGGAAGAGCTTTCCATGCGGTAAGTTCGTCTTCACTGGGGCGTTTTACGCGATCATAAAAATGCGGGATCAGGATCTTGCCATTGTCATCCTTGAGTTTGGAGATGACTTGGGCCAGCGCGAAGAATGGGTTCGGAGCAGCGCCGCCGTACATGCCGGAGTGCAAGTCAATCTTTGCGCCTGTGGCTTCCAGCTCGGTGTAGATGAGGCCGCGCAGTCCGACGTTGAGGGTGGGAAGTTCGGGCGCGAACATCTCTGTATCAGACACCAGGGCGAAGTCAGCTCTCAGTTTGCCGGGATTTTCTTTCACGAACTTGGCGATAGACTCGCCGCCGATCTCTTCTTCGCCTTCGAGCAGGACTTTCACGTTGGCGGGAAGTTTGCCGGCATCTGTTTGCAACAGCGCCTCAAGAGCTTTCACGTGCATGTACATCTGGCCTTTGTCATCCACTGCGCCACGAGCGTAGATATTGCCGTCGCGTTCGGTGGGCTCGAAGGGAGGCGTTTTCCATTCGTCGAGCGGGTCAGGCGGCTGCACGTCATAATGTCCGTACATCAAAACCGTGGGTTTATTTGCCGCATGCAGCCAGTCACAGTAAACCAGCGGATGTCCGGCGGTGGGAATGATCTGAACATTTTCCATGCCGATGCGCTTCAGTTCGTCGGCCAGGAACTGCGCCGCCTGGATGACATCTTTCTTGTGCTGCGGCAGCGTACTCACGCTGGGAATCCGCAGCAGATCTTTCAGTTCATTCAAGAAACGCTGTTGGTTCTTCTTGTCTTGTACAAACTCGACTGCACCTGTGGACATCTTCCGGTGACTCCCCCCGGAGTCATGTTACCGCTAAAAATGTGATCGATGAGTTGTGAAGCTTACATTAGTAGTAACTCGCGGCATGAAAGTTTGGCAACTGAGTGTGACCGATATCATGAAAACCGTGATGGACTAAAGAGACCGATGTCGTATGCCGGTGTGTCACCATTGATGACATCCGCCATGATACTCGCCGTGATAGGAGCTAACAGAATGCCGTTGCGATAATGTCCGGTGGCGGCAAGGTAGTTCTTTAGACCGGTCCCACCCAGAATGGGTAGTTTGTCGGGCGAACCGGGACGAAGTCCCGCCCATGATTCGTGAATACGCATCTCTCCGATCTTAGGCACGAGTTCAATGGCGGCGCGATGCATCCTCAAAATCGTTCCTGAATCAACTTTTTTGTCAAAACCTACACGTTCGACCGTAGCGCCTATCAATATACGTCCGTCGCTTCTAGGCACAAGATAAACATTGTCTCCTTGGACCACATGTTTTAAAGGCGATCGGCTCGTGTGTACCGGAACTACCGACAGCATCTGTCCTTTGACTGGATGGGTCTCGATCTTGCCATTGGCGATCTCCGCAGCCCATGCCCCTGCACAATTAATGACTACGTTGGCGGAGATGAATTGGTTCCCGACACGGACACCTGTTGCTTGATTACCCATTTGTTCGACACCGGTTACAGGATGTTCATGCGAGATAACGATACCGCGTTTCCTTGCAGCCACTAATGCGACAGATATAAGCGCGCGCGGATCCACGCTGGCTTCTGAGGTGAGGTAAACGTAGCGAGCTTTTGATAACGAATCTTCGCGCTGGATTAGGTCTGAATCCGACAGCTCCGCCCCGAGGCCATTCTTTTTCTTGTGCGTGAGATAGATCGTTCCTTCGCTTCGAAAATCAGCGCTGAGGCCTGATTCTTGTTCGAGATCCGCGATCCACGCCGGATACATGTCGGCGGCTGCGGATACCAGTGGCCGGAGACATTCAGGGGTCTCGGGATCTTGAGCGGCCAACATGCCGGCGCCGGCCCACGAGGCCTCGCGTCCAGGCTCACCGCGCTCAAGAACG
>JAICWB010000174.1 GCA_025935035.1 Terriglobales bacterium | reverse complement strand
TGCGGCAATCCCGCCGACGGCCCGTAGTGAGTGAATCCGCCTTTGAGGGCCTTCACACCAGCATCCACTACATTTTGCGGCGTATCAAAGTCGGGCTCGCCGATCTCCAAATGGACAATATCCTTGCCCTGCGCCTCGAGCGCCTTCGCGCGTACCAGTACCTCGAACGCTGTTTCTGTACCTAAGCGCGACATGCGCTTTGCGACCTTCAATTCTGAGAGAGTTGCGTTTGCCATGTGTGATTTTCCTGTAGGAAAGAACTAAACATTATAAAACGAAAGGCACAGCCTAAGCTGTGCCAGAGCGGAAAACCGCAATGAATAACTATTCGCTTATGGGTGTCTCTTCGGCCTTCGACCGCAACACCCGGTCCACCGAATACGGCGCGCGATGCGACGGCTCATGATAGTGCCGCACCTGCATCTCGCCCAGCAATCCCAGCGCCAGCATCTGCACCCCGAACACGAGCAGCACGGCGGTGAACACGATCATCGGCCCGTGCGCGTCCATGATGTCCACCGTGGTGAACAACTTCACGCAGGTGAGATAAGTCGCGATGGCCGAACCGATCGAGAAGCTCCCCAATCCCAACGACCCAAAGAAATGCAGCGGACGCGTCAGATACTTCAACAAGAACCGAATCGTCAGCAAGTCGAAGATCACACGGAAAGTTCGCGAGATCCCGTAATGCGAGACGCCGCGTTCACGATTCACATTCTTAATAGGCACTTCGCAAATGCTCGCGCCCAACCAGCTCGCCAGCGCGGGAATAAACCGATGCAACTCCCCATACAGCGGTATCTGCTTAAGAATGTCCGCGCGATAAGCCTTGAACGTAGTCCCAAAATCGTGGATATCCACGCCGCTCAGCTTCGCCATCAGCCAGTTCGCGATCTTCGATGGGAACCGGCGCATCACGTAGTTGTCGATGCGACGCTTGCGCCAGCCGCTCACCACGTCATAGCCTTCCGCAACTTTTTCCAGAAACAACGGGATGTCATCGGGATCGTGCTGCAGGTCGCCATCCATGGCAATGATGTACTCACCGGTAGCGTTATCGAACCCCGCCGCCAAAGCAGACGTCTGCCCAAAATTGCGGCGCAACTTGATGATGGCCACGCGGCTGTCCACCGCAAGGATCTCGCGCAGCAAGCGGAACGTGCCATCACTGCTGCCGTCATCGACGAACACCATCTCGAAGGTTTCGCCAGTAGCCTCCATCACCGCGGTCAGGCGGTCATAGAGCGTGGTCACGTTCTCCTCTTCGTTGTGAAAAGGTACAACTATGGAATATTTCGGCATCGTTGACTCAGATTATAGACCGGATTCGTCGGATTTTGCCCCCTCAAATTCCCCTACGTAACCCCTGCGCCGCCCGCAATTCCGCGATCTGCTCCATGTGGTGTCGGCAATGGTTCAAGTGGAATTTCGGCCATTGTTTTAACGTCAGCGGCCCCAGTACGGGATGGGGCGACACCTTCCCGCCACCGGGATACTTGGCAGAAAAGGCGGCAAACGCATCGTCCATCTTCTTCAGGTTGGACTTCAGCAAGCCCAGCGCCTCTCCCCCGCCGATCGTCCCCTTCGGCGCCACAGGCTCTGGCGACTTCCGCTTGAACGGGAACAATCCCAACTCCAGCGTCAATACTTGCCCCACAACCTGTTTGGGCGTGGGCATGCCGCCCAGCGGCCCCTCCGCCAATCGCTTCTCAAACACGCGCGCTGTGCCGCCATAGGTCAGCGCCAGATGCTCCAACACGTCCGCCGCAGACCACTTCCCCTCCGCCGGACGGTACCGCAACTGCTCCTCGGTCATGTCCTCAGTCGCTTGGTCCACCGTGGCTTCAATCGCCGCAAACTTTTCGTTATGCATCTCGCTCTCCCGAATTTGCCGCCAGCATCTTACAATCCTGAATGAAAAGAATGGAAAGAATGATGAACGTACGTACGACCGGATTCACTTTTGTTTTAGCGCTGGCCGTTTTAGCCGGATGCTCTTCTGAAAAACCCGCTCCTACACCTGAAACCAAATCGTCGACAACCGCCAACAAGCCTGCCGCCGAAAATCAACTTCAGTCCGGACGCGCCGCCCTGCAGAAGATGTACGCCGCCGCGCGCAACTGGTCTATCGATTCGCAACCTGTCAGCCTAAGTTCCAATCCGAATAAAGGTGACGCCAACGGCGAAGCCGCCGTCTGGTCCGCCTCATTCGCCTCGCCAAGCAAGCGCTCGATCCGCAACTTTATGTGGTCGGGTCAGAGCGGTGAAGGCTCCGGTGTCTCACTCGGTAGCATCGAGGATTACGTTGCATCCAATGCCAGCACGCGCCCATTCGACTCGAACTTTCTGAAGATCGACTCGACGCAAGCTTTTGAAGTCGCGCAAAAACACGGCGGCGCAGCGCTGCTCAAGAAAACGCCCGACACGCTCATGCGCTATTCCCTACGCTCTGACCCGCGCACGCAGAGCCTCTCGTGGAGCATCCAGTACGCGCCCGCAGGCGCCTCGTCAAAACTAAACGTGATCGTAAACGCATCAACGGCAGCATTTGTGCGCATTGAGAAATGACCGTAACGCCGGCGTCCCGCCGGCTGTCGTGGCGGCATCCTGCCGCCACACTGACTACGGCGCCTTCGGCGCGGCCTTCAACCGCGCGATCCCTTTCTCGCTCTCCGCCGCGAACTCTCCATTCGGCAATATCTTCAAGTACTCCTGATACCGCTGCAGGGCCTCATCATTCTGCTTACTCGCCTCCAACGCCTGCGCCAAGCGAAACGTCGAGATTGCATCCTTCGGCTTGTACAGCAGCGCCTCACGATACCGGCTGATGGCCGCGCCATAATTCTTGCGCTTGAAGTAGAAGTCCCCCACCTCAACGTCTTTCGCCGCCTTATGCGGATTCCACGGCTTCATCTCCGTCACGCCTGAGTTGTCTTCCACGTCTTCATCGGCGTGCTCGATGTCATCACCCTTCGGCGGGCTCAGGTCGATCTTCGTGTTCTTGCTGGAACTGTCACCGGATTGTGCCGTCCCCGCTTCGGACGCCGCCGCCGTGCCCGGCTGCTCAGACCGCGGCGGCACATTCTTCTGCCTCGATTGCGCGAGACTAGCTAAACAGCAAACAACTAGAAATGCCACAACTCGCATGCCTAGATTCTAGCCCTTTCAAAAGGTCGGTTCATTCAATCTATTGGACGATCTCCAACCTCAAAGTAAACAATCCTTCTTTTTTATCCTTCTTTTTTATCCTTCTTTCATCTTCTTTTATCCGTCCTGGTCCGCGTTTAAAGGTTTGGTCTTTGACTCTGGGTTCGCCTTTGCCCTGGGTCCGCCTTTGACTCGGTTCGCTTTGACTGGGGTTCGCCTTTGACTTCGGTTCGCTTTGACTGGGGTTCGCCTTTGACTTCGGTTCGCTTTGACTGGGGTTCGCCTTTGACTTCAACCCGATTTCCTTTGTGTCTTTGAGCCTTTGTGGTGGGTTTTGCTTTTGACTTTAGCCAGCCTATCTCGGTATCTCCGTTCTCCGTGTTGGGTTTTCACTAGCGGCAAAGCACACAAAAAGAAAAAGCCGGCCATATTCGGCCGGCTTCCCTTACCAGGGTTTAATTCGGTTTACTTCTGTTGTTGCGGCATATTCTGCGTCATCGCGCCCTGCGCCTGCGGGCCCTGCTGCACGTTTGTCATCAACTGCAGGTCCACGCGACGGTTCTCCGCGCGGCCCTTGGTGCTCTTATTGTCGGCAGCCGCCTTGTCTTCACCCAAGCCGATCACGTAGATCTTGTGCGCCGGCACGTTATAGTTCTGGGCAAGGTATTGCACTACCGCGGCTGCGCGACGCTTGCTCAAGTCATAGTTGTAAGCCTTGTCGCCGACCGAGTCCGTTCCGCCGATCAGCTCCACGATGTAGCCCTTCGCGTTCGGGATCTGCGCGGCAAACTCATCCAACGCAGCCTTGGCTTTCTTTGAGAGGTCAGCCTTATCAAAAGCGAAGTGCACTGACGCTTCAGAGATCGACTTGTAGTTGTCCAGGTTGACCACCGTGTTGGCCAGCAGGTCAGCGCGCTGCGCGGCGCCCGTGGCTGTTTGCTGTGCCTGGTCGGCGGTCTGTCCCGCGGCCAGCGCCTTCTGGTCAGCGGCAGCGGACTTCGAATTCACATCCGTCAGGCCCTTCTGCGTGCGGGTGTCAATGTCTTTAATGTCATTGGTGTTCTTGGCGGTGATGTCGTCCAGCTCATTCACCTTGTTGACCACCGGCGTCATCTGCGCGCGGACATTGTTCTTGGTGGCGCAGCCCACGCTGGCCAGCATGCCCGCTCCGGCGATGAGTGAAAGTGCGATCTTTGATACTGAGTTCGTCATTAGAAGTGGCTCCCCTAAAACTGGTCTTTTCCCTTGCCCTCCAGCCCCGGCGGATTTCAGCCACACGGAACCTTCAGTGCTTCGCCTTAGACAAATGCAACTGCCATGCCAAGTTTGCTGGAGCTAAGTGACTGATTTAAAAGAGGCGAATTTCGGTAGGACTTAGGTAACGCGTGTAATCTGCGCTAACCCTAAGTAGGAATTACGCGGTGAGATACCAAAGAATTTGTATTCAGGACGGGTGCCCCACCTGCGCGCCGTTCGCAGGTGGGTGAAAGTTGCATTACGCAAATGCCCGAATTTACCGGTGAACTGTCACCCTGAGGACTTGTGGCCCACACAATCCCGCAAGTTCCGAAGCACAATACCACGACAAGGGGTGCCCCATAGATTCTCGACACGCTTCACAGTCGAGAATCTGTGGGAGCGAGGCGGGTAGCATCACCGGTGGTCCGGGTGAGCCGGACCAGCCTACTTCATCAAGTGCGCAGTCCCGTGCTCAACCGCATCGTTCAATATCTGACTCACCCGCGCATCCACCTGTGCTGACACCCGATGCTGTTCGTCGTTCACGCCATGCTGCCTCTCGTTGACCTTGGCCTGTTCAGCATTCACGCCATCTTGCTCGTCGTTCACTTTGGACTGCATCTCATTCACGCTGGATTGGCTGACGTCAGGCCTGGTGCGCAGATCGCGCAATTCCGCCTGCAACTTGTCGATCTCAGCGTTGTTGCCGTTGGTCACCGCCGACTGCAGCCTGTTAGCGATGTTCTGCCGGTAATTCACTTCTTTCTGTGCCGCATTCACGTCGTTCTGGTGCGCATTCACTTTGGCTTGCAAGCCGTTGACACGCGACTGGTCCTCATTCACATCTGACTGTAGAGCGTTGACTTTCTTCTGAGGCTCCATCGCTTTGTCCAACTCGTCAAGCATCCCCGAATCCGTGACAACGTATTCGCGGCCGCCATCGCGGAACCAGGCAAAATGATTGCCGTATTGAGAACGCAATCGTTCGACGTTGGGCACCCGCTCGGTGTCCCATGACCCGCTCTGCGTGCTTCCAGCCACGATCACGTAATAGCGAATGTCATGAGCGGCAGAAGCCCGCTGTGCGGACGCCGTCTGCGCCATCATTGTCTGTGCCGCGAACATGAAAACCATAGCAAACATGAATCCAGCCACGATCTGAAGATTGCGTTTCATCTTCTTCCTCCATCGCCCTTACCAGGCCACTGCTTGAGACGGCGAACCATGCTCCCGGTTAGTTAAAAGAAGATGGAATGGCTGCCAGTCCCGCCATAACCTCATATTCGTTTTACATCTTGACGCAACTGCATCTGTTGAAATATTCTCAGTAAATCTCATCACTGAGATATATCTTAAAGATAATCGTTCCTTGAAATCTCGGCGACTCGATCAGAAAGGTTGGGGTTCTCATCAGGTCGCTAAGTCCTTTAAAAGAGATACTTTGCCCGTAACCCCAATGAATGGGATACTTTAGCCATACTTGGGGGATACTTTTTGCCCGTAACCCGCTGATTCCAAAAGACTGGCATACTTCAGGGGCATATGCGAGGGTAATACCCGTAAGTATTTGATAACAAAGAGGTGGCTCCTAAAGTATCCCAAACAAGGAACTTAGCTCTAACCTCTTGTGAATGACGAATTTAGCTTTTTTGGGGGGAGGGGGTATCCCGTCCAATAGGTGAATCGGTTAGTCTAGCTTTCGCGTCTTATCCTTATCCCCGTCAAGACGGACTCGACTTGGATCTCGCAGCTAAAATCCGGACACTTCCCCTCGGCCCCGGCGT
>JAICWB010000336.1 GCA_025935035.1 Terriglobales bacterium | reverse complement strand
CGGGTTTTACCTCCAACCTGCGGTCGGCGGCAGAGTGCTTACGTACGATTTTTGGCGGCGATTTTGTGAGATCGAATCGCTCGCTGCCATCAAAGTCGCGCCGTTCAATCGCTACCAGACGGTCGATGTTCTGCGAGCTGTCGGCGAGAGCGGGCGTGCATCTGAAATTGCGCTTTATACGGGGAATGATGACAACATCATTCCCGACCTCCTGAGCGAATATCGCGTGCAGAACGCGACGGTACGCTTCGCCGGCGGATTGCTCGGGCAATGGGCGGTCTGGACGAGCAATGCTGTCCAGCTTTTAGACGACGTTCGAGAATGCCGCGAGAGTGCGGGCACAGGCGCGTCCGAGATTTTGGCGCGTTCCGCCGCGCTCACGGATGCGAACGCGGCCTTGTTTGACGCCACGAACGGATTTGCAGGCTGCATCGCAGGATTGCACGAGATCCTGCGGCGGCAGGGGCTGCTTGCGGGACGCTGGTGTCTAGACGAAGACGAAGATCTTTCTCCAGGTCAGATGGAGGAGATCGACCGCGTTTGCGCGACTTATCCCACGCTCCAGGACAACGAATTCGTCGCGGCTAACCTCGATCGCTGGCTGGCTTAGCAGTTGGAAGCAGTTCAGATGCTTCGCCGCTTCCAACTGCCGCGTGAGAACACAATCAGACTGATAGCTGTCATGACCGTGTTTGCAATCGGAATTGCCGTGAAAGCGCCATCGACTTTCAGCGCCGTCCGATTAGCGAGGAACCAGCCCAGCGGTATTTCACAAAGCCAGAAGCTGAGGATATTGATGATGGTCGGAGTGATTGTGTCCCCGGCACCGTTGAAGGCCTGCACCATCACCATGCCAAAAGCATAAGTGAGATTACCGTATCCGATAATCCGCAGGCAATCGGCTGCATATTTCGCCACCACTGCATCATTGGAGAAGAACGACACCGCCGCGTACGGCATAAAAACCATCACCGTTCCAACTGCAACAAGGTAGATGGCGTTATAGCCAGCGGTGATGTAGACAGCCCGCTGTGCGCGATTAGGCTTTCTGGCTCCCAGGTTCTGTCCCACCATGGTCGCAGCCGCGCCGCTCATGCCCCAAGAAGGAAGAATGACGAACATGAAGATGCGGATGCCGATTGTGTAACCCGCAACCGCCAAGCTGCCGAACGAGCTGATGATGCGAACCAAAACGATCCAGCTGGTATGACCGATGAGGAACTGGAGAACGCCTGTCGACGACACGCGCACGAGCGACGCCATAACCTTTGGAACGATTCGCAGGTGACGCGCAGTCAAGCGCACGCGCGCGGCGCCGTTCGTCAGTGTCCAGAACTGATACAGCACGCCACAAGACCTTCCGGTCAAAGTCGCGACCGCAGCTCCCGCGACCCCCAATCTGGGGAACGGCCCAACGCCGAAGATGAAGCACGGATCCAGGATGAGATTGATCAGGTTTGAAAACCACAACACCCGCATCGCGATGGAGGCATCGCCGGCGCCGCGAAATATCGCGTTATTCAGGAACAGCAACAGTACGATGCTGGTGCCCCCGAAGACAATCTCTGTGTACCGGTGACCGCTGGCGATCAGCAGCGGATCCGCGCCCATGAGATTCAGGAGTTGATGCGCGAATATGACGGCCGGTATGCCCATCGCGAGTGCGATCGCAATGCCGAGGATGATCGACTGCATTGCGGCAATCGAAGCGCCTTCCGGATCTTTTTCACCAATTCGTCGAGCCACCATTGCGGTTGTCGAGAAGCTCACGCCTAGTGCCACGGAGAACACAAGTGCCAGCATCGATTCAGTCAGGCCTACAGTTGCGACGGCGTTTGCACCCAAACGTGTGACCCAGAACATGTCGACGAGGGCAAACAGCGATTCCATGAACATCTCGAGGACCATCGGAATTGCTAGCAGAAACACACCTCGGCTAATCGAGACCTCAGTGAAGTCCTGATGAGTTCCTTTTATCGCCTCGGCAATGGTGTGCCAGAGGGTGGTTTTCGGCTGAGAAGGTATGTCTATGTGTGCTTGCATACAAGGCTCCATCCACGCCTGAGCGGCGCAGAGAAAAAGAAAGGAAATGGGAAGAAGCTTACGCGATCGCTGGGACCGCAGCATCCAATAGGAGACCCATGGTGCCGATCCGCGGGTCTCTAGCTGTGGTCATAAGGGAACGCATAAGTGCGGCTCGGACTAGTGCCGTGTCCCATAAGTTAGCTGAACAATTTCGCGGCGCTTGGTGGGGCGGACTTGCAGTCCGCGCAGGGCTTCAGTCCTGCCTATCAGGCCACATTGCGGAGCTAAAGCTCCGCGCGGGATTAATCCCGCCCTCCGACATTGGTGGTCTGGACATACTTGATGAAGTT
>JAICWB010000335.1 GCA_025935035.1 Terriglobales bacterium | reverse complement strand
GCTTCCCGAACTCCGCAGGGTGACGCCCGCAGAAATCTACAGCGGCGAGAAGATGGAAGCGGGTAAGTACTCCATCCTCGTTCGTACCACGTTCCAGTCCAATGACCGCACGCTGCGTGATGACGAGGTCTCGCAATGGTCAGCGCGCATCGTGGATGCGCTGAAATCTCTCGGCGGCATCCAGCGAGCCTAGTAAACTAGCCTCACCGCCATGGGTCGCATCCACGTACTCTCAGAGAACACCGCCAACAAGATCGCCGCGGGCGAAGTCGTCGAGCGGCCATCGTCCGTGGTGAAAGAGTTGCTGGAGAATTCTCTCGACGCCGGAGCCACGCGCATTCGCGTGCAGGTCGAGGCCGGCGGCAAGAAGCTGATGCAGGTGACCGACAACGGCGTCGGCATGGTGCGTGACGATGCCATGCTCGCTTTCGAGCGCCATGCCACATCGAAGATCCGCGACGCCGAAGACCTGCTGACGATCTCCACTCTCGGTTTCCGCGGCGAAGGCTTGCCATCCATCGCCAGCGTCTCACGCCTCACCCTTGAAACATGTTCGCAAGATGAAAGTGCTGGCACAATGATAGAGATCGCGGGCGGAAAATTCCTCAAAGTCGAAGAAGCCGGATTACCCAAAGGCACATCCATCTCCGTCAAAGATCTCTTCTTCAATACGCCTGCGCGTAAGAAATTCCTCAAAGCGGAATCGACTGAACTTTCGCACATCGCGTCGTTGGTCACGCACTACGCGCTCGCGCACCCTGAAAAACATTTTGAGTTGCACTCTTCCACACAGGCCATGCTCGTCGCGCCGCCGGTCAAGGACTACTCCGAGCGCATCTACCAAGTTTTCGGCAAAGACACTCTCGAGCAGCTTTTGCCCGTAGCGGCGGAAGCAGAACTTGAACGAGTCGGCTTGCCTGAACCGCCACCTTGGCGACGCGACGAAGATTACGAAAAGCCCAAACCGGGCAAGCTGCGCGTGCACGGCTTCGTCTCCAAGCCAGAGATTCAAAAGCTCAACCGCCACTCGATTTACATCTTCGTGAACCAGCGTCTAATCAAAGATCGCTTGATCCAGCACGCACTCACAGAGGCCTATCGCAACATCCTTCCACCAACAGTTTTCCCAGTGGTACTGCTGTTCATCGAGCTTCCGCCCGAAGAAGTTGACGCCAACGTTCATCCTGCAAAAACGGAAGTCCGTTTCAGGCAACAAGCGTTCATCCATGATTTCGTCCGCGACTCGGTTCGCAACACGTTGATGCGCGCGCGTCCTGTGCCGCAGTTCGCACGAGAGATCTTCGCCCAGCCTACGGCCTCGCAATCGCTTACTCCCGGCGCGCAAAGCGCTCAAATGTCCGGCGCGGCGACAGCATCTGCGTCACTCGCGATCGATAACGGCTTCGCCCTGCAACCGCCTCCGTTGCCGCCCATCAACGAACGCCTTGCCTTCGATGGCGGCACAGATGTCGGCGCTAACGCTGCAGTCGCCGTCGCCCGCATCGATCATTCCGCCATCGCGCAACTCGCAGACGCGCAGCTCTCCGCCAACGGACACCGCTGTGCCGGTCCCATCGCAGAAGATGACGACGGCCACATCGATCTCACCGCCCTCGCCACACTAAAACCCCTTGGCCAGGTGCGTGAGTCCTTCATTCTCGCCACCAACCACGATGGTCTGTGGATCATCGACCAGCACGTAGCGCATGAGCGTGTATTGTTCGAAAGGATTCTTGCCGAGCGCGGCAAGCGCGCTATCGAAGGCCAGCGCCTTCTGATGCCGCTCATCGTTGAACTCACTCCCGGACAACTCGCCACCTACTCTGAGATCGCCGACGAACTTCGTGCTAACGGATTCGAGCTCGAGGCTTTCGGCGCGCGCAGTATCGCCGTAAAGACAGCGCCTGCCGGCGTCAACGCCGCTGAGATCGAGGCCATGCTCTTCGAATTGCTCGAGCAGTTCGATAGGGAAGAGCAATCAGAGAATCTTGACCGCGCTCGTCACCGCATCGCGGCCAGCATCGCCTGCCACGCCGCCATCAAGATCAACATGCCGCTTGAGCAAAATAAGATGGAATGGCTGCTGCAGGAGCTCGCCAAAACCGAGTACCCCATGACCTGTCCGCACGGGCGTCCCGTGGTTTTAAGGTATTCTCTAAAGGACATTCAAAAGGCCTTTAAGCGCATATGAGTCTTTTGCCCTTTTCCTGACTTCTGACTACTAGCTACTGACTACTGCTTTCATGATCTTCGAACAAGCCCTCATCAAAGAACGCCAGCAAAAGTGGCGCACCGCGCCGGACTCCCGCCCATTGCGCACGCTTGACGACGCGCGCGAATTTCTCAACTCCGTCGGCTTCTGCCTCGCCTATCCCACGTATCCCGC
>JAICWB010000081.1 GCA_025935035.1 Terriglobales bacterium | reverse complement strand
TTTCTGCATGAATACTTCGGCGTCGACTCCCACTCGCTCGATGCCCACCTTTATGAGCGCCGCGAGCACGACGCTGTTCGTCATCTGTTCCGCGTGGCCTCAAGCCTCGATTCCATGATCGTTGGCGAGCCTCAGATACTGGGCCAAGTCAAAGAAGCCTACGCCACTGCCCGCAGCGTTGGCGCAGTCCATTCTCAACTGGACGCGCTCCTTACGCGCTCTTTCGCGGTCGCCAAACGCGTACGCACAGAAACCGCCGTGGGCAATTCTGCAGTCTCAGTTGCGTCGGTCGCTGTCGAACTGGCCAAAAAAATCTTCGGCTCGCTGCAAGGCAAGCACGTTTATCTGGTCGGCGCTGGCAAGATGAGCGAACTTGCCGCCCGCCATCTCATTGCGCACGGTGCGGGCGCTGTATTCGTCGCCAATCGCACTCATGAGCGCGCCGTGCAATTGTCAGAGAAGTTCAACGGACGCGCCATCCTCTTCGAGCAACTCTACGAGACTGCCGCCGACGCGGACATCGTCATCACCTCCACCGGTGCGCCCCATCCGATCTTCCGCCGTGAGCACGGCGAGATGTTCCTGCAGAAGCGCAAGAACAAGCCCATGTTCTTCATCGATATCGCGGTACCGCGCGACGTCGATCCCGCCATCAATGAACTCGATGGCATCTTTGTCTATGACATCGACGACCTGCAATCCGTCGTCCTCTCGCATGCATCTGATCGCAGCAAGGAAGCCGAACGCGCTGAGAGGATCATCGAGCAGGAAGTCACTCGCTTCTATGAGCGCATCGATTCGCTCGACGTGGTGCCCACTATCGTCAGTCTGCAAGACCACCTTGAGACCATCCGCCAGGCAGAGATCGACAAAGTCCGCGGACGCCTAGGCGCGCTCACCCCCGAGCAGGAACTCGCCGTCGAATCCATGACCCGCGGTATCGTGAACAAAGTTCTGCACACGCCCATCTCCACACTTAAGTCTGCAGCGCAAGCCAAGCAAAAAGATCCGGAAGCCACTACCATCATCGAGCTGGTAAGAAAGCTGTTTAACATCAGTGCCCCGCGCGACTCGAGATCCAGCGCCGCAGAATATCAATCTCCACCGAGCAAGCGAGACAAATCAACGCAAGAAAGCATCAAATCCTGATGCCTCATCTCCGCATCGGGTCGCGCGGTTCGCAACTCGCGCTTTGGCAGGCAAACCACGTCGCCGCTGCTCTACGTAGCGCCGGCCACACTGTCGAAATCACCGTTATCAAAACCACGGGTGACCGCGTCCTCGATGTGCCGCTTGCGGAAGTAGGCACCAAGGGCATGTTCACTAAAGAGATTGAAGACGCCCTCGCCGCAAAGTCCATTGACCTGGCGGTTCACAGTCTCAAAGACCTTCCCACCGTGATGATGCCCGGTTTTGAGATCGCTGCCGTCTTGAAGAGGGAAGACGCCCGCGATGCCTTCGTCTCCTTGAAGTTCGAATCGGTCGAGGCCCTTCCGCCTAATGCGCGGGTCGGCACCAGCAGTCTTCGTCGCACTGCC
The DNA here is from genome assembly GCA_025935035.1 of Terriglobales bacterium. GTDB lineage: Bacteria > Acidobacteriota > Terriglobia > Terriglobales > Acidobacteriaceae > JAICLA01. Next base: position 9,838 of record JAICWB010000081.1, on the reverse strand, counting down.
CAACTTCGCGCGCTTCGCCCTGATATAGATGTCCTCTCACTGCGCGGCAACGTTGACACCCGCCTAAGAAAACTCGAAGACGCGGACTACGATGCCGTCATTCTCGCTCACGCTGGATTACTCCGACTCGGCCGCACCGAAAATGTGCGCGCCATTCTCGAGCCAGCGACGATGTGCCCCGCAGCCGGCCAGGGCGCGCTCGCCATCGAGATTCGCAAAGACGACTCCGCAACTTCCGAGCTGCTCAAATTCCTCGACGACAAAGATTCCCGCGATGCCACGCTCTGCGAACGCTCCGCGCTCAATGCCCTCGGCGGCGGATGCCAAGTCCCCATCGGTGCCTACGCCTACCGAACCTCCGACGGCGCGTTTTGCCTCAATGCGGTCGTTGCCCGCCCCAACGGCAGTGAGATCCTTCGCGCAGACGAATGCGGCCCTGACCCCAAGAACCTCGGCATTGACGTTGGCCTCAAGCTTTTCGAGATGGGCGCCCGCGAGATCCTCGCCGACGTCACTCAAGCCGGCGCTATTCCGCCGGAACAACCATGACGAACGATCATCCGCTTGCGGGCAAACGCATCCTCATCACCCGCGCCCACCATCAGGCCGCAGAGATGCAGCGCGCACTCGAAGCCTTGGGCGCCGCAGTCATCTCGATCCCCACCATCGAGATCCGCCCGCCACAATCCTTCCAACCGCTCGACAAAGCGCTCAAAAAGATCCCCGCCTACGATTGGCTCATCCTCACCAGCGTCAACGGCGTAAATGCGCTGAATAAGCGCCTCGACAAGGTCGAGATGCATCCCGGCATGTTGAAGCACTTAAAGATCGCTGCCATCGGCCCCGCAACACGTGATGCCATCGAAGGCCTTCGCCTGAAAGTCACCGTGATGCCAGAGGAATACGTCGCCGAGTCCGTCGTCTCCGCCCTGAAAGACAAAGTCAACGGTCAGCGCGTTCTCCTGATCCGCGCAAAAGTCGCGCGCGATGTCATTCCGCAGGAACTGCGCAAAGCCGGCGCTGAAGTAGATGTAGCTGAAGCTTACGAGACCGTCGTCCCCACCAACTCCGCGGAAAAACTGCGAGCGGTACTCGCAGACGAAACCCAGCGTCCCAACATCATTACCTTCACCAGCTCCTCAACCGCCTCCAACTTCGTGACGTTGCTTGGTCCCGGCGTCAGTCCCAAAGATGCCCTCCAAGGCATAACCCTTGCCTCGATCGGTCCCGTTACTACCATGACTCTCTCCGGGAACGGTCTCCACGCCCACATCCAATCCGCCGACCACACCATTCACGGCCTCATCGCTGCCATAGTGCAGCACTTCGACTCGCCGCAATAAGCCCTCGTGCGTCAATCGTGCCTTTAGTCTAAAAACAAGAAAAGGCGCGATTGCTCGCGCCCCTTCCGATTACCGAAAACCGATCACCGACAACTAATCGTAGTATTCCAACCCCAAGTGCGTGATGAGCTCCTCGCCACGCAAATGCCGCAGCGTATTCTTCATCTTCATCGTCTGGATGAAGAGATCATGCTCCGGATACAGCCCCGGCGCAGTCATCGGGCTCTTGAAGTACAGGCTCAACCATTCCTGAATGCCCAAGCCGCTCAATTCCGTACTACGCTTCGCCAGGTCCATCAGCAACACAAGGTCAAGCACGATGGGCGCCGCCAGGATCGAATCGCGGCACAGGAAGTTGATCTTGATCTGCATCGGATACCCGAGCCAGCCAACGATATCAATGTTGTCCCAGCTCTCTTTATTATCAGCACGCGGTGGATAATAGTTAATGCGGACCTTGTGGTAAAAATCCTTGTACAAGTCCGGATAAAGCTCCGGCTGCAAGATATGCTCCAGCACCGAAAGCTTTGACTCTTCTTTCGTCTTGAATGACTCCGGATCGTCCAAGACTTCGCCGTCACGATTGCCCAGAATATTCGTCGAGAACCAGCCATTCAGTCCCAACATGCGGGCTTTTAATCCTGGAGCCAACACGGTCTTCAATAGCGTCTGTCCGGATTTGAAATCTTTGCCGCAGATGGGAGCATGGTTACGGCGTGAGAGTTCGTGCATCGCCGGAAGGTCCACAGTCAGGTTCGGCGCGCCGTTCGCGAAGGGAACACCTTCACTCAGCGCCGCATACGCATAGATCATGCTGGGAGCAATGTTCTCGTCATTCTTCTCGAGGCCGCGCTCAAAAGACTTCACCGTCGAATGCACTTCAGTCTGCTTCAAGAAGATCTCGGTTGAGCCGCACCAGATCATCGCCAACCGGTCTGCGCCGCTCGTCTTCTTGAAATCTTTAATGTCGTCGCGCAACTGCTCGGCAAGGTCCATCTTGGTCTTGCCCTTTTTCACGTTCTTACCGTCAAGCTTCTTCACGTAGTGCCGGTCAAACACCGCCGGACGCGGCTTGATGCTTTGCATGAACGGCTTGATCTGGTCGAGATGGCTCTTGTCGAGCACGCCGGCATTCAACGCTGATTCATACATGTTGTCTTCAAAAATGTCCCAACCCGTGAAGACCAGGTCCTTCAACTGCGCCAAGGGAACAAAGTCTTTGATCTTAGGCGAGCGGCCTTCCGTACGTTTACCCAGCCGGATAGTGCCCATCTGCGTCAGCGAACCAATGGGCTTGGAAATGCCTTTGCGCACGGACTCCACGCCGGCCACGAATGTGGTGCCCACCGCGCCCATGCCGGGGATCATGATGCCCAGCTTGCCCTTTGCGTCAGCAATGCTGCTGCCTGTCTTCTCGTTTTGCTTAGCCATAAATGTAGGGAACGTCCTATGTAGAAGTGAAGAAATGCTCTCGGGGAACTAAATATTGTAACAGGCTGCCTCTCTGCCTGTTTTTCCTGACAACTGACTACTGACAACTGATAACTTGTCTCCCATGCAAAAGATCGCACTCATCACCGGATGCTCCAGCGGTTTTGGCCTGCTCACTGTGGTTGACATGGCGAAAGCAGGATTTTTCGTCGTTGCTACCATGCGCGAGCTCTCGCGTCGCGCTCGTCTCGATCAAGCCGTAATGGAAGCAAATCTCGGCGCGCGCGTCGAACTTCGCCGCCTCGACGTCACGGAATTCGAAGCGCTACCCGCCGCTGTCGCTGAGATCGTCAATACCCACGGACGCATCGACGTACTGGTCAACAACGCAGGCTATGCTCTCGGCGGATTTGCGGAAGACATCCAGTTAGAAGAACTGCGCGCACAGTTTGACACCAATTTCTTCGGACAAGTCGCCCTCACTCGCGCCGTGCTGCCCGTCATGCGCAAACAACGCGGCACCCGCCCCGACGCGCCCGGTCTAGCCGGACACATCATCATGGTTTCCTCCATCAGCGGCCTGACGTCAAACCCCGTCACCAGCAGTTACTCAGCGTCGAAGCACGCGCTGGAAGGTTGGACCGAATCTCTGCGTCTGGAAACACTTGGCCTCGGCATTAAAGTCGCGGCCGTCGAACCGGGAGCCTATGACACTGATATCTGGTCAAAGAATGTAAAGATTGGCAAGGTCGCGTTAAGCGCGGAATCGCCGAATCAAGCACGCGCCCGTCGTTTTTCCAATGTTGTAAAAAACAGGCTGAAGAAAGCCGACGCCCGCGAAGTCTCCCAACTCATCACGCGAATCGCGCTAGATCCCAACCCCAACCTGCGTTACCTAGTCGGTCGCGATGCACGCCTACGCTACTGGTCGCAACGCCTATTGCCCTGGAAGTTCTACGAAAAACAGATCATCAAATACACACAGATCGACTCGTAACATGTAACGCCGGCGTCCCCGCCGGCTGTCGTGGCGGCATCCTGCCGCCACCAGTGGCTGTTGCTACGCCGCCTGCCCCACACGTCCCCGCCAATGCGTCCAAACAAACCAAATCACACCGGCGATAATGATGGCGGCAATCACCTTGTCGAACTCATGGAAGTATTTGCCCAGCGTCTCCCAGCGTTGTGCCAGTTTCATTCCCGCATAGGCCAAAAGAAAACACCAGGGCCACGACCCAATGAACGTATAAAGATGAAACTTCAGCCGAGGCATGCGCGCAATGCCCGCCGGCAAAGCAATGAAGGTCCGCACCACGGGCAGCATGCGGCTCAGCAGAATAGTGATCTCACCATACTTGTGGAATAGACGATCGGTGATCTCAAGGTCATGCGCTTTAAGCAGCACATAGCGCCCATACCGCTCCACCAGCGGACGCCCGCCATAACTCCCTAATTCATAAGCCAGCAACGAACCAATATTGCAACCCAGCGCGCCCATGGTCGCCGCCATATAAAGGTTGAATCGCCCCATATAAACCAGGTATCCGGCGAGCGGCATGATGATCTCTGACGGAAAGGGAATACACGCTGACTCAATGGCCATCAGCAGCAATACTCCGCCGTACCCCAGTGACGACATCGCCCAACTGCTGAATTCGAGCAGGCGTGCGCTTATGTGTTCGATCATTGAGAGTCCTGAAAGTGGATCTGACAGCGGGTGAGCGCGGAGCGAGCGCCGATTAGCGCGAGCACAGCGCGAGGGCGAAGTCGTTTGCGACGGAGCCCTGGATTAAACGCTTAGAAGTCCTGCGAATCTTGAGTGTAGGTATAACCAGGCAGCGTCGCGCCATCCGCCGATTTTGTCACCTTCACCCGTTGCGTGCCCGCATTGGCCGCGTTGGAATTGGCCTCGCGCAGCATCGCATACTGCGTGAATACCTCGTTGTAAAGCTTGGTCACAAGATAGTTCTGGCCGCTGGCATCGTTACGCCAAACCTGCCCCAATTGGATGGACTTGACTGCCATGGTTGTAAAAGACTACTCACCGGAGCACGCCCCGTCAATGTGTGCATTCCGTCATCCTGAGCGCGTTCTTTGGCCGAACGATCCTATGAATTAGCAAGACTACCCGCTGCCATCCCGGATTTGGCTCGTCGTCCTTCACTTTTCAGCCTACTGGTTTTCTTTGTGATCCTTCGTGTCTTTGCGCCTTCGTGTTGGGTTTTCGACAACCCGCAATACCAATCATTTAAAATAGAACTATGTCCCAGCAGCCCAATCAAGCCGAGCCCCGCCGCCAATTCGTCTCCTTCTCCTTCTTCAAAGTCACCCCCGAATGGCGGCGCCTCCCCATAGACATCCGTAACACGCAGCGTCATGAGCTTTGCGAAGTCATTCGCAAATGGAACGTGAAAGACCAATTCCAGACCCTGACCTATTCCACCGTGGGCATGCGGCCGGATTGCGACATGCTTCTCTGGCGCATCTGCTACTCGCCCGACGAGATCCAACTCATGAACACCGAGATGTTCGGCACGGCCATGGGCGGCTACCTGGAGACGCCGCACAACTTCATCGCCATGACCAAGCGCTCGCAATACCTCATCGGACACGAGCACGAAGGCCAGACCGATTCCCGCGGCGCCCTTATCCCCGGTGGACAGAAATACATGTTCGTCTATCCTTTCTGGAAGACTCGTGCCTGGTACCTGCTACCCATGGAAGAGCGCCAGAAGATGATGACCGAGCACATCCGCGTCGGCCACGAGTATCCGCGCGTGAAGCTCAACACCACCTATTCCTTCGGACTCGACGACCAGGAATTTGTCGTCGCCTTCGAAACAGACCATCCGTCAGACTTTCTTGATCTAGTCCAGCGACTTCGCGAAAGCCAAGCCAGCGCCTACACGCTGAAGGACACGCCCATCTTCACGTGCATCCGCACCACCATCGACGAGATGTTGCAGCGCCTGGGATAAAGCGTGCCCGCCACCAAAGCAAAGCCCGCAGGGAAGAGATCCGCTAAGCCCGCGCCGGCTTCTTCGAAAGCCATCGCCGCGCCAAAAAGCTACAAACCGCTCGACCAGGAGCGGATCAAAGAACTGCTCAAGCGTCTCAACGCCGCCTATCCAGATCCCAAGTGTGCGCTCACCCATCGCAATGCCTGGGAACTCACGGTAGCGACGATCCTATCCGCGCAATGTACAGACGTGCGCGTGAACATGGTGACTCCGGAGTTGTTCGCCAAATACCCAACGCCGGCCGACCTCGCCCGCATAGAGCCCGAGATGATCGAGCCTGACATTCGCACCACCGGCTTTTTCCGCAATAAGTCGAAATCGATTGTCGGGGCGGCACGCAAAGTGATGAGCGATTTCAAGGGTAAAGTTCCCGACACTATGGAGGAACTCCTCACCCTGCCCGGCGTGGCCCGCAAGACCGCGAACGTAGTCCTAGGTTCCTGGTTCGGCAAAGCCGTAGGCGTGGTCGTGGACACTCACGTATATCGCCTATCCCGCCGCCTCGAGCTGACGAAATCCGACAGCCCTGTGAACATCGAACAAGACCTGATGAAAGTCATTCCGCAAGAAAAGTGGATAGACTTTTCCCACCAGCTCATCTGGCACGGCCGCAAAATATGCTTCGCCCGTAAACCCGACTGCGCCGAATGCCCGCTAGAGAACCTCTGCCACGCCGCCGATAAGACTTGGTCCACCGTCCCAATCCACAAGACCGCAAAGCCCTAAGTAGAGTTGCACCTTGTCATCCTGAGTAGCGCGATATTCTCGAAAGATGGGTGCCCCATCCTTGCCTGCTTTTGGCAAGGGTGGGAGAACGGACAGATCGCAAAACCCAGGCGATGTTCTTGGAACGGTTTTGCTGTTGCTTCTGCGCCCATAAGCGCCATGCTTATAGCAGCCGAAATGAAGAGAGGAGCCGAGCTCCGTAGGAGCGCAACCCGCACGACGACGACCCTACACGATTGACTGCTGGTGGCTGCTATTCTGCATCCAACCTCCCATGCGCCGCCTCGTCCTCGCATGCTTCCTCCTGTCCTCAGCCGCCTTCGCTGGCACCATCACCGGCGTCTTCCAAGGCACGGTCGTCCAGTTGGGCGCCCCACCTTCGCGCAGTTCGCAGGTGGGTCCTAAGACTGCAAGAGTCCGCTGGATGTACGTTCAAGGTAAGAACGGAGTCATTCGGCGCGCCAATATCGCCAAAGCCACGTTCGATTATGACGAGGATTTTCCCAAAGCCAGACGCCACAAGAAGGCCGAAGACTCGTTGCTGAAAGCTGCCGTAGTTCGCGTCACCGCCGAGCAAGATGTCGCCCACAACGGTGAATGGCAGGCCACCAGCGTCTCCCTCGTCGCGCCTCCTGGTTATGTGAAGCCGGCAGGCAAGCCTTCCGCCTACACGCCGACTCTGGCCAGGCGGTGACTAAGGCCTCACCCTCGACCAGGCCCTAGTCCTTAATAATGTGTAACCGGGGCTGCTGGATTCGCGTCTAACTAAATGAGGTACGTCTGTTCACAGGTCTATAATGGCCGCAACGGCCCCACATTTTTGAGGTACTCATGAAATCGAAGGCACTCGCATCCGTCTCTAAGTTAGCGATCCTCGCGCTAATGCTCGCCCCACTCTCGGCGTTTTCGCAGACCACGATGTCAACCGGTCAGGCACCGTCGCAGAAGCCGGCCACGATTCCGCAGGATATTCCCGCGACCAAGCCCCAGACCGATCAGGATAAAGCCGATCAAGCCGCCAAGCCGGCCGATCAGCACATTGATACGTCGAAAGCGAAAGCGACCGGTTCCGGCGGTGAGGACGATGTCAATGCCATCGGCAATCGCAAAGTCGGCGGACGCGGTCTCGGCGACTGGTACTCCATTGACAGTGAGATAAAGATGGGCAAGCAGTATGCCCAGCAAGTCGAGCAGACCGTGAAGCTTGTTCAGGATCCGGTCGTGAACGAGTACGTGAACCGCATCGGTCAGAACATCGTTCGCAACTCAGATTGCAAAGTGCCTTTCACCATCAAAGTGGTGGACTCTGACGAGATCAATGCCTTCGCGCTTCCCGGCGGCTTCTTCTACGTCAATTCTGGACTCATCCTCGCGGCAGATGAAGAGTCCGAACTCGCCGGTGTGATGGCGCACGAAACAGCGCATGTTTGCGCTCGCCATGCTATGCGTCAACAGACGCGCGGCAACTGGGCCAATATCGCCACTCTGCCCTTGATCTTCGTAGGTGGTGGTATCGGATACGCAGCCCGCTCCGTCGCTCAGATCGGTTTGCCGCTCACCTTCATGAGCTTCTCCCGCGGATTCGAAGCCGAAGCCGACTACCTCGGCATGCAGTACGCCTACGCCACTGGCTACGACCCTGAAGCCGAGATATCTTTCTTTGAGAAGATTGAAGCGCAAGAGAAGAAGAAACCCGGCGCCATAGCCAAGGCCTTCGCCTCGCACCCGCAAACACCCGACCGCATTGCTCAGTTGCAGAAAGAGATCGCTACCATTCTGCCCAACAAAGAACAGTACCTGGTCACGACCTCAGAGTTTGACGACGTAAAGAGCCGGCTCGCTGCCATCGAGAACCGCCGGAAGGTCACAGATTCGAAAGATGACAACAAGCCAACACTGCGCCGCACCGCGCAGAAGGACGACAAGGATAAGACGGACAAGAAGGACGGCGACGACGACCGCCCAACCCTCAAGCGCCGCGATAACAACTAGTCCACCCCAGAAAGTAAAAATGGGCGCCGGTAACGGCGCCCATTTTCTTTTTTGCGACGAAGTCTATTTGTGCGCTACCGCCTCTTGTATTTTTATGCCCATTGAGTGCGTGGTGTCATAAAACAGGTTCTTGATCAACACTCGTTGATTCTCTATCACCCGTCCTTGGGCGAGCACAGTCATACCCATAAAAAGGTTAGCTACTATCAGCAGCGTATAGATGCCGTATGTGGTCTTGAGGCGGGGAATTGGGGAATCAAGCGTCATACAAAATGAGAAGGCCAACCGCGTCCTACGGTTGGCCTTAACAGAAACATTTGTGGTGCGCTAAGAAGCGCCACCTTCTCCGTTTTCCAAAATGCATATGTCCGGAAGGTTGCGGTATTGCTCGGCAAAGTCCATTCCATACCCGACCACGAACTCATCCGGGATCTTGAATCCGAAATAATCCGGCTGGATCGGCTGGATCCGCCGCGACGGCTTATCCAGCAGCGCCGCGATCTTCAACGACTTCGGCTGTGCTGCCTGCAACAGCTTCGACAAGTAAGTCAGCGTGTAGCCCGTGTCGAGAATGTCTTCCACCACGATCACGTTCCTGCCTTGCAGCGACGTATCGACGTCTTTTACCAACTTCACCTCGCCGCTTGACATCTTTCCCGAGCCATAACTCGAGACCGAAATGAAATCGAACGAACAATCCAGATCGATGCTTCGCGCCAGGTCGCTGAGGAACAGGCACGCTCCTTTCAGCACGCCCACTAGCAGCAGCTTCTCGCCGGCATAATCCTTATTGATCTGCGCGCCGATCTCTTTCACGCGCGCTTGGATCTGCTCACGGCTGTACATCACTTTCAACTTTGCGGAAGATTTATTCGGGCTGGATTGCGTCGCGGTCGTCATAAGGATTACGAATATTGAATCACCTGCGCGCACACTTGCGCCAACACTTTTTTCTGCCTCAGAGTTGGTGCACATCTTTTGAGGCGGCGAGCCCGCCTCTCTGCTTCATCGTAGAATGAACTTCTTATCGCTCCGCACTTCACAGGAGAACGCAATGAAACTGAAACTCAACGGAATCAAGATCACCTGGCTCGGCCACGCCACTTTCCACATCGAAACGCCGGGCGGAAAATCCATTCTCGTCGACCCCTGGGTCGAGCACAATCCTATGTGCCCGGGCGACGCCAAAGATTTCGACAACATCGATGTCATGCTCATCACTCACGGACACGGCGACCACATCGGCGACGCCGTCACGCTCGCCAAGAAACACGATCCCATAGTCGTCGGCGTCTATGAGCTCGCCATGTGGATGCAGAAAAAGGG
>JAICWB010000009.1 GCA_025935035.1 Terriglobales bacterium | reverse complement strand
CCGCCGTAGGTGCCGGGCTGGTCAGCCTGGATGCGAATGTAATTCTTTATGCCGGGAACGAGATCGACTTTGCCGTGGAGCTGCGGCACCCAGAACGAGTGGATGACATCTTTGGAGTCGAGCTCGATGTCAACGGCCTGGCCGACGGGAATGTGCAGCTCGTTGGCGGTTTTAAATTGTTGCGTGATGTTGTCACCGGGGTAGGTTGCTTCCCACCACCATTGATGTCCGGTAAGGCGGATGGAGGGATGCATGTCGCTCGACATTCCACCTTCATGCATGGGAAAACGCGACATTGCGGTAAGGCCGAGAACAAATAAGAACGTGAGGACGACAGCGGGAACGATGAAACCGCCGACCGTGATCCATGTTTGTCCGCCGCCGACATCGATGGGCGCATGTTCTTCGAGCGAGCCGCGGCGAAAGACGGCGGGAAGCACGATGAGGAATGCCATCACGACGATGGTGATGAGGAACAGGATGATCATCAACCATGCGAGATGGGATATCTTCTCTGCCGCCGGACCAACGGGCTTCAGCGCGGAGTTCGGCGCGAACATGATCGCGTAGGTGGCGAGCGTAGCGACGAAATTCATTTCTGTGCCTCAGGAACGGAATTGATAGTTCCCTTCACGATGCCTTCCTGTTCTGGCATGAGTGGCGGATCAGGTTCTTGCGGCGTGCGCATGGACTTGATGTAAGCGACAAGCTTCCAGATCTGCTGCTCGGGGATCTTCGGGCCCCAAGCGGGCATACCGTGCGCACGCCCTTGTGCGATGGAATCAAAGATCTGATCGTCACGGTTGCCATAGAGCCAGATCTCGTCACGCAGGCTGGGGCCCATGCCGCCGCCCGCGTGCCCGCCGTGACAGCCGGAACAGTTGTACCAGTTGAAGAGCTTGCGTCCTTCGACCAAGGCGACGTCATTGCCGGAAAAGGGATTGGTGCGAGCGGCAGGTGGCGCGCCGCCGCCCGGCACGGGACCGACCGTTGTGGGAATGGCAGGTGTTGCGCCGCTGGCGACGGCGACACCGCTGTCGCGATTGCATGCGGCGAGCGCGAATGACAATGCGGAGAGAGTGACAAGGCAGAAGAGCGTTTTCATTTACGCGCCTCCTTTGCAGGGTTGGGCGAGTTGGTTGGTGTTCGCGAAAGGCACGCCGTAAGAGGCGAGTAGGTGATGTATGTCCGCTGCGCGGTGCGCGAGAACTTTGTTCAATCGTTGTAACAGTGCGGCGTCGTTCTTGCGAACGCCCATGGCAAAGGAGAAGACCATGGGCGTAAAACGGTCCGGCGCATCACTGCAGATGGGAACGATGCGCAGCGGCACAGAGGCTTTCGGCGCGAAGTAGCCGGCGAGCGGGCCCCAGGCGATGGCGACGTCAACATCATTGTTGGCCACGGCGGATATAAGTTGCGCCGGAGGATTTATGTCCGCCAGCGTGCCGTAGATGCTGTAGCCGACTACGTTGCGGGTGATGCCGCGTTTTGCGAGCGCCTGCGCGGGCGGGAGCGAGTTGTATTCGTCGCCGATGATATGTACGCCGATGCGTTCCTGGCGGAGAGCGGCGTCATCGAGCGAGCGCAGTGTGGCATTTTTATCTTTTCGTGTGACGAAAACGTAGGTGGAAGTGAAATAAGGTTGCGTAGTGCTGACAGCGGCGAGTCCTGTGGGAACATTCATGACAACATCACACTTGTTGGCGAAGAGCGTGCGCTTGAGGAATGTGGTGCGTTGCGGTTCCCACGTGTACTGGATTTTCATGCCGAGATCGTGGGCCACGAGCTCCGCGAGCTTGTTCTCAAAGCCCTGCTGCTTTTGATCGGAGAATGGAAGGTTGTTGGGATCCGCGCACACACGTAGCGTGTTTGACGCGAATGCGAAGGAAGTCAGCGCGAGAAGAGCGACGCAGATCTTAAAAGCCGAAGACATAAAGCACGTCCCCCAATCCGGTCTTCTCTTTGATCTTCTTCATGGCGCCGACGACGCCGAGCGCGGCATAGTCATCGTCAGACGAGACGTTGGGGTCGGCGACTGCGCCCATCCATCCGCCGACACCGGAATAGATGGCGATGTATTGTTTGCCGTCTGGTCCGAGATAGGTCATGGGATTGCCGACGATGCCCGACGCCAGTTTCATTTGCCACAAGACTTTGCCGTCGCGCGCGTCGATGGCGCGGAACCACCCGTCCATGGTGCCGTAGAAGACGACATCGCCAGCGGTGGAGAGGACGCCGCTGTACACGGGCAGGTCAGCTTCTTTCACGCCCCAGAGTTTTTTCGCGTGCGCTACATCCCAGCCGATGAGTTCACCCTGGTATCCGCCGGGGCCGGGATACATGCGGACGCTGGCGCCGAGGTATGGCGTGCCGGCGATGTAGTTCACGTCAGTGCCTTCGTAGTCCATGCAGGTGTTGTGCGCGGGAATGTAGAGAAGGCCGGTGCGCGGAGAAAATGATGAAGGAACAAATTCTTTCGCACCTGTCGATGACGGGCAAATGCCCTTGGTGTAATAGCCTTGATGCGAACGATGGCTGGGATCTTCGATAGGCATACCGGTCTTCAAGTCGAAGCCCTTGGCCCAGGTGATGGGCTCGAAGTTGTCTGCCGAGAGAAGCTCACCGGTCTCGCGATCGAAGACGTAAACGAATCCGGTGCGGCCGGGATGGATAAGAAGTTTGCGCGTCTTGCCTTGCCAGGGCATGTCAACGAGCACGTTCTCCATGATCTCGTCGTAGTCCCATGCGTCATGCGCGACGACTTGAAAAGCCCACTTGGCCGCTCCGGTCTCAGGATTACGCGCCCAGATAGTGAGTGACCATTTGTTGTCACCGGGGCGCATGTCAGGGTTCCACACCCCGGGATTGCCGGTGCCGTAATAAATAAGGTTGAGTTCGGGGTCGTAAGAAACCCATCCCCAGATAGTGCCGCCGCCCATCTTCCACTGACCGGGCGTCCATGTGCTTACGCCGAGGTCTTTGCCCTGATCTTTTTTGTAAAAGGGTTTGAAGTCGGGGCCGATGAGGACATCTTTGTCGGGGCCACTGTTGTAGGCGCGCCAGAGGACCTTTCCCGTCTTGAGATCGAGGGCGGTCATCTTGCCGCGCACGCCGAGTTCCCCACCGGAGTCGCCGACTAAGACGACGTTTTTTACGACGAGCGGAGCCATGGTGATGGTCTCACCGAGATTGATGTCGCCGACTTGAGTGCGCCAGAGTTGCTTGCCGGTGTTGGCATCGACGGCGACGGTGTTGGCGTCGAGCAGGTTGTAGATGATCTTGCCGTCAGCATAGCTGGCGCCACGATTGACGACATCGCAGCATGCGATGCCGACTGCTTTCGGATCGGGATGGGGCTGATAGACCCACTTCTGCGGATAGCCGGGTTTAGTGAGATCGAGCGCAATGAGATTGTTGGGGAAAGGCGTGACCACGTACATGGTGTTATTGACGACGAGCGGGCCGCCTTCATGTCCGTGAGGAATGCCGGTGGACATGGTGCCGATCACCTTAAGGTTCTTCACGTTGTCTTTGGTGATCTGATCAAGTGGGCTGAAGCGCGTGCCGGCGTAGTCGCCCTCAGGAGTGACCCACGTGCCATTGGGTAATGGGCTGGCCATGTGAATGCCCGGTAGAGAGCCGGGCACATCAGTGGGGCCTTTATCTTGTGCGGCCGCGAGCGCAAGCGATGTTGCGATCAGAGCGCAAATGCTTATCAGTTTTCCGGTCATCTTCATAAACTCTTTGGCTCCTCCATCAGTGGTCCGATCATTTCAACGTGTATAGATATGCGGCTGCGTCTTTTGCTTCCTGGTCGCTGAGTCCGAGTGTCGGCATGGCGGTGCCGGCTTCAATCGATTGTGGCGACTTCAGCCACTTCACTAAATTGTCTGGCGTGTTGGGCAGCTCACCGGCGATCATGGTGCGTCGGCTCATAAAATAGAGTGGCGGACCAACCATGCCATCGGCGGCGTGAATGCCGGGGATGGTGTGGCATGAGCCACAGCCGTAAGCTTCAATCACTTTGACCCCCTCGTGAGCATTGCCACCTGTGGATACGTTGTAGGCTTGGGCGGTGTTGTCACCCTGGCAGCCCGCCAGACTCACGGCCGTTAGGAGCACGATGATGAACATGAGATAGCGCGTCATCTTGCTCTCCTGCAGAAATCCAAGATCATGGCGGGAATCCCCAGCCAGATGACTCCGAGGCCGAGTGAGATGGCCATCAACATGCCGACCATGCCCATGAATGCTTGCCGTCCGACGGCGTGAGCGTCAGTCAGTGGTTCACGCGCGGCATTGCGAAAAGTTTGGAAACCTGTCCATCCTGCTCCGATGGCAGTGATGAGCAAGATCACGGTGAACACGAGCATCAGAGTGCGTCCGCCGGACAATTGATGAGCGCAGAAATACCACGCGGTAAGCAGATCCGCGATCCCGAGGAGGATCCAGGCGATGCCTGCGCCGCCGAAGCCATACCAGAGCCGCTTGCTGGAGACGCTCTGCGGATGGTCCTGGGCCGGATTGTCGATCTTTGCAGTCATAAGTTGAGGGCGTTCATTAGTGCGGTCCAATGTAGAGGATTCCCACGATGAAGAACCAGATTAGATCGACGAAGTGCCAGTACATGGAGGCGACTGTGTAGGGCAGATAGGGCGATTCGTCGGTGGGCCGGTAATGCGGCAATACGAGAACGTAAGCGAGGATGAGCAATCCGACGATCAAATGCAGCGCATGAAAACTTGTGATGGCGTAAAAGATGGAACCGTAGGCATCAGTGAATGGGGTGAGTGAATGCCAATGGTCCATGTACTCGTAGATCTGGATGACGAAAAAAGCGATGCCGAGGATGAGAGTGCCGATGAGGGCGATGCGTCCTGCGGCGGTGTTGCCTTTTTTGACCTGCTTCTCACCCCAATGCAGCACAACGCTGCTGGCGAAGAGCACGACCAGCATGATGATTGCAAGCATCAGCTTTGGCGGCTCGTTGTGTTGCCAGCGTCCTTTGTTCTGCGCGAGGTAGAAGTATGAGAAGAAGAGCGAGATAAAAAGGAACGCTTCGGTGGCGATGACGAGCCACATGGCGTTGCGTCCACGATCGACTTCAAACGGCAGCGCGGGCAGCGGACGACCCATGGAAGGTGGCGTCGCGACCGGAAGTGTGAATGTGCTCACGGCGCGGCCCTCGCGATCTCAGCTTCCGGCCAAAGCCAATAACAGGCGACGAAGAAGATGGCGATGACACCGGCGAGACTCAGCCACATTGCTTGAAACACAAGAGCAATGAAGAAGACGAACATGGCCAGCGCGAGCAGCAGAGGCGCGATGGTGTCTTCCGGCATGCGCGAGATCGCGTTAGGGATCGCATCGAGCGCGCTGGTTGCCAGCGTGAGTCGGCCTTGGTCGAGGATGCGCTCGCCGGTGGGATCGTAAGTCTCGTCATGTTCGTCCCAGAGCGGATGACGCGAGACGACCGTGGGAATGTGGATGCTGCCGTAAGGCGCGGGCGGCGACTCGGTGTCCCATTCGAGGGTGTCAGCATTCCACGGATTCTTGCCGGCGAGGCGCCCGTAACGCAGCGAATGGAAAAGATTGATAATGCTCAGAAGTATTCCTACCGCGAGGATGTAGGCGCCGATGGTAGAGAGCATGTTCACGCCATCGAGCCCGAGACCAGAGGGATAGGTGTAGATGCGGCGCGGCATGCCGTTCAATCCGGAGATGTGCATGGGAAAGAAACCGAGGTTGAAGCCGATGAACATGATCCAGAAGCTCCACTTGCCGAGTGGCTCGTTCATCATGCGTCCGGTGATTTTCGGCAACCAGTAATAAAAGGCGGCAAAGACCGGGAACATGTTGGCGCCCACGAGAACGTAGTGCAGATGGGCGACAACGAAATATGTGTCGTGCACTTGCCAGTCGGCAGGGATGATAGCGGTGAAGACTCCGCTTAAGCCACCGATGACAAGCAGTCCGATGAAGCCGAGCACGAAGTGCATGGCTGCGGTGAGGACCGGTCTTCCCTTCCAAAGTGTGGCGATCCAGGCGAAGACTTGCACCGTCGTAAAGATGGAGATGGTCATGCTGCCGGCGCTGAAGAAACTCATAGCCATCTGCGTCATGCCGACGGCGAACATGTGATGGACCCAGACGCCGAATCCTACGACTCCGGTCAGGATGGTAGAGATGGCTACGTAGGGATAACCGACGATGGGACGGCGACAAAAGACGGGCAGGATCATTGAGACCATGCCGGTGGCGGGAAGAAATACAACGTACACCCAAGGATGGCCGAAGAACCAAAAGAGCTGCTGCCACAAGATGGGATTACCGTTGCCGGCCAGATCAAAGAAGTGGGTGTGCCAGCGGCGGTCGAGTTCTAGAAACGTGCATGCCGCGGTAAGCGCAGGAAGCGAGGCGATGATGACGAATGAGACCGTCATGGTGCTGTAAAAGAAAAGCGGCATGCGGCTGATGGCCATGCCGGGGGCACGCAGTCGAAAGATGGTGACAATGAAATTGATCGCGCCCGCGGTAGTGGAGATCGTCAGAAAGACTAGCGCGAGGCAGTAGAAATCCATGCCGTATCCGGGCGAGTATTTCAGGGTGGTGTAAGGCGCATAAGCGAACCATCCCGCGTGGGGCGATTGTCCCATGAATGCGCTGACATAGAGCAAGATGCCAGAGAGCAAGAACGACCAATAGGTGAACGCGTTGACGCGGGGAAAAGCCATGTCGCGCGCGCCGGCCATGAGCGGGATGAGATAGTTTGCGAATCCGGAGAGGATGGGCGAGGCATACCAGAAGATCATAGTCATGCCATGCATGGTGAAGATCTGGTTGTAAGCTTCCGGTGACAGCAGGGATTGATCTGCGCGGGCGAGTTGCAGACGCAAGAGCGCGGCTTCAATGCCGCCGATGACGAGAAAAAGAAAAGCGGTAACTAAATACCGCTTTCCAATCTTCTTGTGATCGACGGTGGAGAACCATCCCCAGGCAGTCTCGGGAGTCCCCCATATCTCAGTAAGTCGTTCGACGACAGCGGCACTGCTCATTGCAACTCCCACAACGGCAGATTCAACAGATGGGCGCAGGGCAACTTGCCCCAACCTGACCGAGATGCGAACGCAACCCAGCTGCGATGCCTGGAAGTAATACGCTGGCGCATGTTGACGCTTAATATCGCGTTGCGATATTAATTAGCGCCGTAATCTCGTCGGTTCATCCTTCTGTGCCCGTCTTTGGCTTGGCCATTTTTTCGTGCATTGCGCCTTTCACCGCGCCAGGAACCAGGTTAGCGAGCTTGCCCTGGAGCTTGGTCTTCATTGACGCCGCATAGACGTGGTCTTCGCCGTTAAAAAGCGCTTCAATTCCCTGCTTAGCCACGTCGTCCGGCTGGCTCTCCTTTTTGCCTTCAGAGCCGACTTCGGTGTTGTCCATGTGGGCGCGATGGAAGAAGTCAGTATCGGTGGCGCCCGGCTGGAGCGCGGTGACGGTAATGTTGGTGTCACGAAGCTCATAGCGAAGACTGTGCGCGAAGGAGAGATCGAATGCCTTAGTGGCGGCATACACCGCCTCACGAGGCGCGACCATTTCGCCGGCGATGGAGGCGGTGAAGAGAATGCGCCCTTCATTGCGCGCGGTCATGTGGCGGACGACATGCTTCGCTAAATGCACGGTGCCAGTGCAGTTCAGCTCAACCATCTTAAGTTCCTCGTCCAGGTCAGTGTCGCGGAAGAGGCCACCGACGCCGACCCCAGCGTTTAGGCAAGCGACGGCGAGGGGACGATTCAAGGATTCGACGCGATTCCAAAGTTCCATGACGCCGTCGCGAGTAGCGAGATCCGCCTGGACTGCGACCACTGACGCGCCCTGACGGCGGAAATCTTCGGCGGCGCCGGTGAGGCGATCTCCTGAGGAACATACGATAAGGTCATAACCGCCCCTTGCGAGTTCCTGCGCAAGCGAGTAGCCGATACCGCTCGATGCGCCCGTAATCAATGCCAGTTCCCGATCCATGAATCCTCCATGAAGTATTTGGCAATGGGATGCATCGCCCGCTGTTCAATGATGTGCGGCGGGCGCGACAAGGAACGCCAGAGTTTCTGGTTAACAAAAACCGGGAAAACGTATGAGCGGGAGCAGCGCATCCATATGAATTCCGTTCGATGAAAGGATGCGCCCGATGACACGAGGTCCTTCTACTCGCAACAATACTTTCTCGCCGCAAAGTGATCTTGAAAATGAGAGCAGCGCAAAATTTGGCGCTTTACTGGCAGGCCTAGGAATAGCCGCGTTGGGGCTCACACGTAAATCCGCTACACGAGTGGCCATGATCGCCACGGGAGCGACGATCGCGTCGTTCGCCTTGCGCGACGAATCTTCCGGCGGTCAATCACAATCATGCTCACGCGCGGAGAGCAGCATCATTGTAGATATTCCCCGCGAGCGCGCTTACTCCTTCTGGCGCGACTTTAAAAACCTGCCGCTCTTCATGAACCATTTGAAATCAGTGGAAGATACTGACGGCCAACATTCACGCTGGATCGCTTATGGCCCCATGAACAAAGAAGTTGAGTGGGACGCGGAAATCACTGAGGAGCAACCCAATGAACTCATCATGTGGCGATCGATAGAAGGGTCTGATGTGCTAATGCTTGGTACAGTGGAGTTCACGGATGCGGTTGGCAAACGCGGGACCCTGATCGAAGTGCACATCTCTTACGAATCTCCGGGCGGGGCGGTGGGCAACACTGCTGCGAAGTTGCTAGGTAAGGATCCTAGTTTCTTGATGAGGCAAGATATGCGCCGATTCAAGGCGCTCATGGAGGCAGGTGAGATCCCGACGACTGAAGGCCAGACCCACGGCCCACGGAGCGCGCTGAGCGGATTGTTCAAAGCTATGAACCCGGACGAGCCGGTGAAGAAAAACGCAGGGCGGACATTATCGAACCTGAATAAGAGGAGAGTGTCATGAAAGCGATCTGCTGGATGGGCAAAGAGAAGATGAGCTTGGAAGACGTTCCGGACCCAAAGATATTGAATCCGCGCGACGCCATCATTCGCATCACACGCACTTGCATCTGTGGTTCTGACCTGCACCTCTACAACGGGTTTATGCCGACGATGGAGCAAGGCGACATCGTGGGGCACGAGTTCATGGGTGAAGTAATGGAGGTGGGAGCAGGCGTTGATCGCGAGAAGCTGAAGGTCGGCGACCGTGTAGTTGTTCCCTTCACCATTGCGTGCGGCAAGTGCTTCTTCTGCCGGGAACAATTGTGGTCACTGTGTGACAATTCAAATCCGAACTACTGGATCGCTGAGGAGATGATGGGAAATTCCCCCTCCGGGCTGTTCGGATACACGCACATGATGGGCGGCTATGCCGGCGGACAAGCGCAATATGCGCGCGTGCCCTTCGCGGACGTTGGCCCGCTGAAGGTGCCGGAAGGATTGTCTGACGAGCAAGTCGTCTTTCTCTCTGACATTTTCCCCACGGGCTACATGGCAGCGGAAAACTGCAACATCAAGCCCGGGGACACTGTCGCCATTTGGGGATGCGGCCCCGTCGGTTTGTTCGCGATAAAGTCTGCATTTTTGCTGGGGGCGGAACGCGTCATCGCGATGGACCGGTTCCCGTATCGCTTGCAGCGGGCGAAAGAAGCCGGGGCTGAGGTCATCAACTACGAAGAGGTGGACGACCTTGTGCAACTGTTGAAAGACATGACCGGCAGCATGGGCCCGGATTCTTGCTGTGACGCCGTAGGCATGGAGGCTGCGGGCCACACTCTCCCCTTCATGGTGGATCGCGCGAAGCAGGTGATGCGGTTGTCGTTCGATCGCCCGAATGTGTTTCGGCAGTGCATCATGGCTTGCCGCAAGGGCGGAACAATATCGATGCCCGGCGTTTACGGCGGGCTAGTGGACAAAATCCCACTGGGACAATTTATGAACAAAGGCCTTACGCTGAAGACAGGCCAGACGCATATGATGCGCTATATGAAGCCGCTGCTGGAACTCATCGAGCAGCACAAGATCGATCCTAGCTTTGTGATCAGCCATCGTGTATCGCTTGAGGAGGCGCCGGAGATGTATAAGACATTTCGCGATAAACAGGACGAGTGCACGAAGGTCGTGATCGATCCTTGGGCGGAGAGCAAAGCTGCATAAACCCGTTTGAGTTTGATAAGGAGAAGAAAATGGCAGGACTAAAATTCGATAATACTTTTCCGCGTGTGATCGGTTCGAAAACGCATTCGGCCATCGATTGGGTGCATTCGGCGGCGAACTTTGTCGCGGCTGGGATATTCGCGGCGCGCGGCAACAAGAAAGCAGCGGTTGGTGCGGCGATGCTGGGCGCAAACGTGTTGTTCAACACGCTGATGACGGACTATGAATACGGCGTCTTCCGGGTGTGGAACTTCAAAGTACACGGGATCCTGGATTATTCCGTAGCAGCGACCAGCGCCGCGCTTCCTGCCCTGATGGGGTTTAACGACACTCCTGAGGCGAATTTCTTCTACATCCAAGGTGGGGTTGAGACAATGACCGCAGGAATCACGGACTATGACGACGAGTCAGGCGCCGAGAATCCGGAGCATCTCGGGAAAGCTTTGGAAGCTGCGTAAGAGGAAGTGGTGGGCGCTGTAGGACTTGAACCTACGACTTCCACCGTGTGAAGGTGGCACTCTACCGCTGAGTTAAGCGCCCGTTCGTGCGGGAGGGACAGGGTAATTGTAGCAAATCAGCGCCGCGCTCTAGAGCCGCGGCGCTGGCTCTTTTTGCGAGTTCACGAAAGGGTACGACCCGCGCGGAATGGTTCACGTCACACCGCTTGTCCTGCGGCGACGCCTGAGGCCCATGCCCACTGGAAGTTGAATCCGCCGAGGTGGCCGGTCACGTCCACTACTTCACCGATGAAGTAAAGTCCGGGCACTTTTTTACATTCCATGGTTTTTGCAGATAATTCATCTGTATCGATGCCGCCGGCGGTGACTTCGGCTTTGGCGAAGCCTTCCGTGCCGGCTGGCGTTATCTGCCAATCGTGTGCCAGTCGCTCGAGGGCGTTGAGCGAATGATTGGTGAAGTCCGCGGGGGGATGAAGGTCGAGCCAGCGGTCGGCCAGTCGCGACGGCAGGTATTTGCGAAACGATGATTTCGCGATAGCAAGAGTGCGCGGCGTGGTCGCGTCAGCTAAGTCGTCAGCGAGATGTTTGCCTGGTGAGAGATCTATTTGGATCGCGGTTCCCTGCTGCCAATAGGAAGAGATTTGCAAGATAGCCGGGCCGCTTAGGCCGCGGTGAGTGAATAGCATGTTCTCGCGAAAATGTTGGCGCCCGATGGATGTGACTACTTCAGTCGAAATGCCAGCGAGGTCGGCATACTTTTTCAGATCTTCTTCGGCGAAGGTCAAGGGCACTAGCGCGGGATAAGGCGCGCGAATGGATAGCCCGAAACGCTGCGCAGTGGCGTATCCGAATGACGTGGCACCCATCTTGGGGATGGAAAGGCCGCCGGTGGCGATGACAAGCGAGGGGGCGCGGAATACTTCGCTGCCTGCGCTGACGCTGAAGGCATCGTTTTCGCGTTCGATGCGAATCTCGGCCGCATTGAGAAAAATGCGGACGCCAGCGGTATCGCATTCGTGCAAAAGCATGTCCACGATCTGGCGCGAGGAGCCGTCACAGAATAATTGCCCGAGAGCTTTTTCGTGATACGCGATGCCATGTTTCTCTACCAGGGCGATGAAGTCCGCGGATGTGTAGCGGGCGAGTGCGGACTTGCAGAAGTGAGGATTGGCGGAGAGAAAGTTCTCGGGCTTAGTGTGCAGGTTGGTAAAGTTGCAGCGCCCACCGCCGGAGATAAGGATCTTCTTGCCGACACGATCGGCCCGCTCGAGCACGGCGACCCGGCGCCCTCGCTTGCCAGCTTCGATAGCGCACATGAGACCGGCAGCACCTGCGCCGATCACCATGGCGTCGAATGACCTTTCACGTTGCACGGTTTCAACTATACGAGAACCATTGTCGGTTATCGGTTATCGGTTATCAGCCCAAAGGCTTTCACACGAAGGGCACGATGGGGCACACGAAAGTGCACTGAGGATTTCCCGGCTGACGACTGGGTTTCTTGTCAGAAACCCCAGCGAACAAAATCAGTCATTATGTTTGTGCATGCGTTTCTGATCGCCGCACAGCTTTTTCATGCGCTTCTTTGCGGCTTGGGCGGCGTGGACGTCAGATTTGCTTTCCAAGTAGCGTGCTTCCGAACGAAGTTTCTGATAATTAACGAGGCGATCAGCGTCGAGTTCACCGGTGGAGATCGCTTCGCGGACGGCGCAGCCGGGCTCGGAGACATGTTGGCAATCGCGGAAGCCGCAGGATTGCGCGACTTCTGCCAGATCATCGAAGGCGGCGGAGATGCCTCCGGCATCCCATAGTTGGAGCTCACGCATTCCCGGTGTGTCAATGACGATTGCACCTGAACCGATCGAGTTTTCAGGAAGGACAAAAAGCTGGCGCGAAGTCGTCGTATGCGGCCCGCGATCGTCAGACGCACGCACTGCTCCAGTCGATTGCATCGTTCTATTGAACAGCATATTCACAATAGTCGATTTCCCCACCCGTGACGAACCTAGAAAGACACAGGTCTCCCTCGCGAAAGATGTGAGGAAAGCGACTCGAAGCCAGCTCGCGTGACACAACTGATGGCATGCACATCCGCACCCGGGATGTGCGCTTCGATCTCGAGCTGTAAGACCGAGGCATCTACGGCCAGATCACTTTTATTGAGCAGCACGACTGGAGCCGCGCCGCTGTCCCACGCGAGAGCTACGTAACGCTCGATGCGTCGCGCATTGAGTTCTTTGTTCAGCGCGGACACGATGAATGCGGTGTCCACGTTTGCGGCAACGATCTGCTCCTTCACAGCTCGCCCGGCAGCTTTGCGCGATAGTTTGCTCTTGCGCGGATAGAGCGCATGGATGATCGCGCGGTCGATGCCGGGCATCAACTCAATGCCAACCCAGTCACCAACGGCGGGCAGCTCTTCGCGATCCGTGGCAATGTGCCGGAACGTGCCCGAAGGCTGCGCGAGATATTCGCCATTTATTGTCGCGACGCTATAGTGTCCCTTGAACTCCTCAATCACACGTGCAGGCAAGAAGCCAGCATGTGGTTCTTCTTGAAAATGTGCGGCAAAGAAATCATTCCACCCCAGGCGTGTTAACGCTTTATGCATTTGATCCTCAGGCCAATATGGCAGATGAATGTCCGTGAATATGCGAGCGGGCACACGCGCACGTAAGAGCGGCACACTTGCTCGAATGAAGGATTGGCCTGACTGAAAAGTTGTGTTTTAAGCGACCGGGAATCAGGCAGACCTATCCGCAGCGTTGGATACTGCAGTCATAAGGCGCCTCCGTGCCGCAGATTGCGGCGATGCGTGATGATACTAGCCTCGCACGAGGAATTCCAGTAATTCGTGCGTGAAACTGAGCGCTTGCGGATAAGCAACGAGCAGCAATGCGGTGATGCAGGCGGCAGCGAGCAGCACTTTGCGCATATCGAGTGTTGAATCCGCGGCTACGGCGTCAGGGTGTTCAGAGATCTCAAGCAGGCGGCGCACGCGATGACCTAGCAGAGATTCCCCACCGTGCAAGGCAGCACTGAGCGCGGGAAGCCCAGCAGGCGTGGCACCGGCTAGACGCGCGACTTTGACGAGAGCGGAAGCCAGATGCAGAGTGCGATGAGCGTCTCCAGAGACCGCACGTTCGTCTGCTGAGAGTTCGCAAACGCGCGACCAATGCGTGGTGATCGGCTGCAGAAGGTTAATACCCGGCAGAAATGACGGCGCCAGCTGCAGAAACATCTTCTTCGCGATGTCGAAGCTACGGGCGTGAACCGCCTCATGTCGAAATGCAGCGCGGAGCTCATCTTCAGAAAGAGCCGCGAAGACTGATTCAGAAGCGAAGATGCGCGCAGACCACAAGCCCATCACCGCGATGACCGGCCTTTCGACCTGGCAGCGATAGACCGAGACACCTTCCACCTGCTCAGATTGCAAGCGGGAATCGCGCAGCCATTCGCGCATCACGCGGCGGCTTTGCAAAGCAGCGGAAATGCAGCGAGCCAAACTCCCTGAGAGTATGACTGCGGTGACGGCAGCCAGCGACAGCAAGGTGAACGATACGGGTTCGATGGTGCTGCGCGGTTCGAACTCGAGGAATGACGGAATCACGAACATTGCCAGGATGCACAGGCTTAATGCCAAAGGGGACATGCGCATAGCGAGCAGCAACCTTGCCGCCGTGCGAGGAGAAGTGCGATCTAGCCATGCGCGCAACAGGCGCCAAACGGCAAGTGAAAGAAGCGAAGCCAGCGCGTGTAGTATCAGGCCGGCAGCCAAAGAAGTCATTAATAGGAGCGCGAAATACACCTTACTATCTCTCCATCTTGCGCCGGCTTTTTTCCCGGCTTTGCTGGATCATAAGTTCCAACTCATCCAGCAGGCGCGCGTCATGTTCCTTGAATGTTTCAACTAGGTATGCCATGAGGGGAGCGGTCTCTTTGTTGTGCTCTTCCAGCAGAAAGCTGAGCGCCTTCTTAACCAAACTTTGCTTGAATTGTTCACGCGTAAAGCGCGCAGAGTAGATGAAAGCGCGGCCCTGCTTGCGACGCTGCAATATGCCTTTTTTGAAGAGACGATCGAGAGTGGTCATGACGGTGGTGTAGGCGAGGCGTCCATCGAGTTGCTCGTGAACATCTGTCACGGAGACCTCATCAAGCTTCCAGACGTGCTCCATTAATTCCCGCTCGAGAAAGCCGAGATTGGTGGCGTCTGGCGCCGAAGCCGAACTCTTGAACCACTGATCCATCAGGAACACGATTTTAACCTCCGGACGTAGTTTCGCCTAGCGCTAATGCGGTAATCAGAAGGTGAAGCGGGCCAATAGTTGGAACGAACGCGGTGGGTCAACATTTGCAAATGCAGGGACTGCGTTGGTTGCCGAACCGACAGCCACGAGCTGGCCGAACGTAGGATTGGGCGTGCCGGTATCCCCGTAAACGGTCTGTCCGCGTCCCAGATAGTTGCCGTGGTTGAACAGGTTGAAGCCTTCGATGCGAAGAGTCAGCGCGGTACGTTCGGAGGTCTTGATACGGTCCTCGGCGAAGAAGCCGACATCGGATGTGGCCGTTCCGCGGAAGGTGGATTTGCCGATGACCTGGCCATTGATTACCGGGCGGTCATTGTTCGATCCGTCGCCGTTGTTGTCTATACCCGTTGTGGCGGAGAAAGGGCGCCCTGAAGCGAACTGTGTAAGTGTGCCGACTGTGAAGTGCCACGGCAAGTTGTAGTCGGCAAGGATGACGACGCGATGACGCTGGTCGAGCACGCTGGGACCGCGTTCCTGTTCACCAAGCGTCGCGATGTTGTTTTCATTGGGGTTGATGCCGTTGCCGTCCGGCTCCGTCGTGTTGGTGGCCTTCGATAGCGTGTAGCTGACGGAGGCAAACAGCTTGGAGTTGCCGCGATAGGTGAGTTGCGTGGTCAGGCCATCATAGTCGGCATTGCCGAGGTTCATGAGGACATTGACCTGGCGGACTCCGCCGTTTACGGGGAGGATGGGGCGAGTAAGGTTGGCGGCGGCTATGTTGTTTTTATTCGTGTTAGGGTCCGTGAAGTCACAGGCGCTACCCAGCCGACATTGGCCAGGCGCAGTCCTAACCAACGGCGACGGCGCATTGAGATCCACGGTACGCGCCAGATCGCCCCAGTGCTGATGTACGTAATCGGCGGAGGCGAATAAACCCTTTGTGATCTCGCGCTCAAGACCTATGGAGCCGACCTGACTGCGAGGATTCACGAACTGAGTGGGATAGTTCGCCAGTAGCTTGGTGAAATCCAAACCGTATTTTGCAAACTGCGCGGTGTAGAAATCTGCGCGGCCGGCTTGAATCGTGATGTCACGCGCGGGCAACTGACTTGCCGGGATGGTAGACGGATTGACATTCACCGGCACGCAGGCGCCGGTCAAGCACGTGGGAAAGCCGGTTTGACCGGACGTGGCACTGTAAGTAGTGAGTCCATCTAAACCACCGGTCAGATAGCTGCCGAACTGGTTGGATTGGACCTGGGTGTAATACATGCCGTATCCGCCACGGACGGCAGTGCGGGAATCGCCCCAAGGGTTCCATCCGAAACCGATCCGCGGCGCGAAGTCGAGCCGGGAGTCCATGGTGGTCTGCACGTCATAACGCAGGCCGAGGTCGAGCGTGAGATCGTTGCGCACGCGGATGTGGTCTTGCAGGAAGGCCGCATCGAGCCATTGCCCGAGATCGAAGGTGCTATTGCCGAAATTGATGGGCTGGGAATAGGTCTGAACGTCAGCCAGCGTAAGTTGATCGAATGGAGCAGTAGTGGTGTTGTTGAAAGTGAAGGTGCCGAGCGCAGCGGTGCCGGGCTCGCTGCCGAATCCGCCGGACTGATGGTGCGTGATGCTGCCGCCGAAACGTATGTAATGACGACCGATCGACCAAGACATGGTGTCAGAGAATTGCACCTGATGGCTGAAGTTGTTGGCCGAGCGTGATTGTCCGATGGTGAAAGGCACTGAGCCGCTACGCGTATAAGCGGTGGAAAGGACCGGCGCGCCCCAACGATTGATAGGATCGCCGTTGAGGTAATCGAGGCGGGCTTCATTGATCAGCGCGGAGCTGAAGACCGACGTGAGATTGCCTTGCACAGTCCATGCGTGGCGGGCGTAATTACGGGCTACGCTGGGCGCATTGGAGCCGCTCACGGCATCCTGCGGATTGTCATCATGGAAGCGGTCCGTGTTGACGCGGACCATAAGCTGTTCGCTTTCTGTGAACTTATGATCGAGGCGTCCGTCAAAAAGAGCTTGGCGATAGTGACCCACAAAAGAAAGATCGCCGTTGGCAGGCAACAGGAACGCGGGCAGCGTTGAGGACAAGAATGTGGTGCGGTTTTGCCAGGTGTAATCCGCCGTGGCGAATATGAAGGTGCGGTTCTTGACGATGGGTCCACCGATGGAGGCGGAAGTCTGATAGAGCGAATCCGGCGTATCAATCGGATTTATTGCGGTGAGCGTCGTCGGCGTAACGCAGCTAGCAGCCGATGGCGCGCAAAAATTCTTTGTGGAAAAAGTGGATGCTTGCATGTCTCCCGGGCGCGATGAGAACAAGGCTTCGCCATGCCAGTCATTCGTCCCGGACTTAGTAATAATGTTGAGCGCGGGGCCGGCGGTCCATCCGAATTCGGACGAGAAGGCATTCGACAGCACTGACATCTCTTGGATGGCGCCAATGGGAATGGTGGCGATAGCGGCCTGGCGGCCCCATGATTCGTCGTCGTCCGCGCCGTCAAGTGTGAAGGTGGTGGTGCGGCGCGAACCTGCACCGGAGACGAAATACGTTTGGTTCACGAATAGATCGCCTGTGCCCTTGCCCTGGCGGAACGCGGAATTCAAGAGAGGCAACGAGGAGGCCTTGCGGCCAAGGTCCGGAGTCTCATTCACCTCAATGGAATCCAGGGTGAGGCCAGTCTGCGGGCTGGTCTTCACGCCTTCCGCGGTGCCGTAAACGGTAACCTGCGACGCCGAGGCTCCGACTTGGAGTTTGACCTGCAGTTCGGCTGTCTCCCCCGTGCGAAGAGCGATGCCGGTACGCGTTTCGTCAGCAAAACCATTCTTGGTCACGCCTACTGTGTAAGTCCCGGTCAAGGAAAGCGCGGCAAAAGTTGCGCTGCCGCTGTCGCTGGTGACCACAACACGTTCGGCTCCGGTGGAATTGTTTAGGACTGAGACCTTGGCATTCTGCAGAGCGGCGCCGGATTGGTCAGTGACTACAACTGTTATAGAACCGGTGTTGGGCGATTGCGCGAAAAGTGCTGCGGAAAAAATAAGCAGAGTAACAGTGTGGAAGACTTTGGAATTCAGAGGAACGAACATGAATGAGCTTTCTCGATGACCACGTAGTACAGCAGGAGCGAGTGCCTTTTTCCGCTTGCTTCACAAGATTAAGGGTTCATAAGTGTTACTACTAGCGCTCGTAATGATTGATGGAAAACAGATATCCCGAACGGCGTGCCGCGATTCGCGCTCGTGGATAGACCAGTTCGGGAGTCATTCGTAATCGGGAATGTTTTCGAGTCAAATGGGCAGCTCAATCGCAGGACCGAGCGCCGGTGTAATTAAAGTGTCAGCATGGGCGACAGCAAAACCATTCTCCTGGTGGAAGACACGCCGGAGCTTCTTGAGACGTTGCGGCAGATGCTGGAAGGGGCTGGGTATCGAGTGATTTGTGCAGCGGATGGCGAGACGGCGCTGAAGTTTTTGAGCGAGCCCACGGGTGAGATCGATCTATTGGTCACCGATCTGTTCATCGGTAATGAAATGGACGGTAATCATCTATCGCAGTTGTTTTTGCGTGAACGTCCGAATCTGCGTGTCCTTTTTATTTCCGGAGGAGCCGGACGGAACACGACTGCGCTAGCGGGTGAGTTTATCCAGAAACCGTTCTCAGGCAAGACGTTTCTTGAAAAAGTTCGTGCTCATTTATTTTGATATTCAGGGCTACGAGGTCAGTCTTGCTATGGATTCCAATAGCCCGCCCTGCCGGACTTACTGTTTATGGTATTAAGTCCGCAACAATGCCATTATTTTCAATCATTTACCTTGGAAGTTAAAGTGCTTAATTACCCCACAAAGCAATCGCAACAACCTAAGTAATACATAGACCCATTAATTGAGTCACCCAAGGACTCTTTCCCCAAGAAGTCAAAAAAAACAGGAGGCTACATGCGACAAAAGCAATTTGTCAGCAAAGTGCTGACAATTACAGCACTGTTTGCGTTGTTGCTGCTCTGTCTTTCCGCGTTCGCGCAGGAAACCACAGGCGGTATCCAGGGAACCGTAAAGGATCCCCAAGGAGCGGTCATCAGTGGAGCAACCGTCACAGCCACAAGTCCAGCTTTGATCGGTTCTCAAACATCAACAACCGACGGCGCAGGCAACTACCGATTCGCTCAATTGCCGCCGGGCACTTACGATTTGAACGTATCGGCGAAAGGCTTCGGTGTAAGTAAACAAGCCGGTATCAAAATCGAAGTAGGTGCGCTCCCCATCATCAATATCACTTTAAAGCTGGGCGCCGAAGCGACCACTGTGGACGTGAACGAAGAGTCTCCGGCGGTGGATGTAACTCAATCCAAAGTGCAGACCAACGTGACCAGCGAAGTGCTGGCTGGCATCCCGAAAGGGCGTTCGTTCCAATCCGTGATCCCCTTTGCTCCGGGTGCTCGTCAAGAGCCTCTGCAAGGTGGCACTGGTTCGCGCGACAATGGCTTCCAGATCGACGGAGCCAGCGACTCAGAGAACGTGTACCTGATTGACGGTATCAACACCACGAACATCCAGAATGGTGGCGTTGGTAAGAACTTCAACAATGACTGGGTCGAAGAAGTGCAGATCAAGACCAGCAGCTTCGAAGCGGAGTTCGGCGGTGCACTGGGCGGCGTGATCAATGCTGTTCCCAAGCATGGTTCGAACGCCTGGCACGGCGAGTTCTTGACGTATCTCCGCACCAATGCGCTGAACGCCAATGACCCTTGTGCCACCGGCATGACGTCGAGTGGTTTCAGCACCGTCTGCGGATTGCGTTTGGATCCGACTAAGGCCGGGTTGAACACGACTACACGACTCGACGGCACACCGCAATATTATGTGCCGAACAAAGACAAGCGCCGCATCCTTGAGCCGGGCTTTCAAGTGGGTGGTCCTTTGGTGAAAGACCGCCTGTGGCTGTATGCCAGCTACATCCCCTACATTGATACGATCACCCGCACGACAACATTCACTGGCATTAATCCCGGCGCCCGTGAATTGAGTCAAAACACGATCCAGCACAACGCTTATGCCCGGTTGGATTACCGCATGTTCGATCAGTTGCGTCTTTTTGCGGGCTGGAACTACGGTTATGCCAAGGTAAAGGGCACGTTGACCAACCCGGACAGTGCCATCGGTCAGGCGAACGCAGCCGCCGGCATCGATCCGAACACGTTGCGCCCGGATGCGGGATCAGTGAATCCTCTGTCTGTTTACACGTTCGGCGGCGACTGGACTCCGACCTCCAAGTTGGTGATCAGTTCGCGTTACGGCTACTTCTTCTCGAACACAGAACAACGTGGCACGCCGAGCGGAACGCAGTATTCCTATAACGGTAATGCCGTGAATGCGAATACGAAGGACGCGGGCGGAACACCATTCCCGAACCCGACCATCACTTCTCCGAACTTCTCATTCCCCTTGTATGAAGCTGGTTCGTTCGTGACCCAGCCCAGCGTTTTCAAGACCTTCTTTGACGCATACAAGCGGAAGACTTTCAACGTTGACGGCTCCTATTTCGTGGGTAACCTCTGGGGCAGCCACACTTTCAAGGCAGGCTACTTCAATCAGCGTCAGTCCAACAGCACACTGCGCTTGTTCAATGGAAGCTCTGTGTTGATGAACTGGGCTACGAACTATGCCCCGGTGACCAGCAACACGGTATGCGACGCGATCATCCAGCAGAACATCGCCAATCCTGCCTTCAACGGTAAGGGTGCGACGGCGGGCTGCACGGGATTGTTCGGGACCTACATCGTGCGCGATGGCGTGGACAATACGGGCACTGACCAACAGACCGCGAACGCAATCTATTTGCAGGATTCCTGGACTGTGGGCAAGACCGGCTTGACACTGAATCTGGGTGTGCGCTTCGATGAAGAAGACCAGCCGCCTTACGACCCGACGCGTTTCCCGAGCGTACACTTTGGCTTTGGCCAAAAGACCGCTCCGCGCATCGGTGGTGCGTATGACCTGCTCCATAACGGCAAAGTGAAAGTATTTGCCAGTTACGGCCAGTTCTACGACATCATGAAGATGGGCTTGGCTCGTGGCTCGTTCGGCAGCGATTACTGGCACGATTGCGTATACACGATTGATGCTCTGGATTATTCAACCATCACCCCCACGGCACCCGCCATCAGTGTCAACGGCGGAGCACCTGGACCGCACTCGTGCGGGCCTTCCGGTGCCGCGCCTGGTGTGACTGCCGGTCGCTTCATCGAAAACGTGGACTTCCGCGCTACCAAGGCGGACCCGCGTGATCCTGCTATCCAATCCGACATGAATCCCATGAAGCAGCATGAATTTGTCATGGGTGCGGATTGGGCCATCAACCAGAACTGGAGCTTGGAGACACGGTATTCGCGTAAGCGCCTTGATAACACCATCGAGGACATGTCGATCACGGATAACCTTGGCTTCTACATTGGCAATCCGGGTACTAGCTTTGCGGATGTATTGCACCGCCCGGTATCCATACCTTGCGGCTCACCTGCAGCCCAGGGATTTGCCTGTACGCCGGACGCGGCTGGAAACTACCTGAACAGCACACCGTTCTGCGCAGAATGCCCGGGCGTTCAGCCTGCAGTACGTAACTACGACGGCTTAGAATTCCGCCTAGCGAAACGTCCCACTGGACGCTGGTTCGGCGCGGTTTCCTACACCTACAGCAAACTCCGTGGTAACTATGCGGGCTTGACCAACACCGACCCGACTGACGGTGGTGGTGGACGCCACGCTCCAAATAACGGCCGTGCATTCGACTTACCGAACATGACCTACAACGTGGATGGCACACCGGACTACGGTCCGTTGGCCACTGATCGTCCGCACACTGCCAACATGCAGGGTTACTTCCGCCAGAAATGGTGGATGGGACAGGAGACAGTATTTGGCTTCACGCAAGTATTTCTCCAAGGGTCACCGATTAGCACCTGCTGGTCAGTGGTCGGAACCGGCTCTGCCTGCCAGTGGGGACCACGTGGTTCATTTGCGAATGTGCATCGCGATGCAGCGACAGGAAACATCGTCCTGGATAGCGTGGACACAAGTGCAAGGACCGAGCCTTACTTCCAGACCGACTTCAACTTTACGCATGAGATCCCTGTGAGCAAGACTCACGAGAACTTGCGCTTGAAGTTTGAAGCAAACATCACCAACCTGCTGAATCAACATGCAGCAACGGCGTACAATGAGAACATCCTTGCCACTGGCTTGATCAGTCCGACCAGAGCTCCGCGCTTCAGCGGCGACCCTGGAGTGGATTGGGGCAAGATCATGAACGGATTTGACCCGGTTGCGGCATTCAATGCACAGGGAGCGTTTGCTGGAACAGTAGTCGTTCCTTGCGGTGCAGGTACCTCAGGCTGCATAGGCGGCACTGCGACCACACCTGGATCAAAGACAACTGCGATCCAGGCTCCGCGCACGTTGGCGAGCCGTTATGGACTGCCGCAAGTGTTCCAAGGCGCACGTCAAATGCGTCTTGCGATCCGCTTCCAGTTCTAAACGTAACATCAGCCTAAGGGGGGCCGGGGAACCGGCCCCCTTTTTTATTACTCACGGATGCATCTTTTGCAGCACAAGACTAGAATTGGCAGGAAAATATGCTTCGGCCTTTTGCATGTACGGCGGTAATTTTCTTCTGCTACATGGCTGGCGCAGCGCAGGAAACTTGCGGCCGCGGCGCCGGTTCAGCCACCGACATGCAAATCATGTTGTCATTTGAGGAACAAAGCTCTTCGCAAGATGTAATACCGGACGGGGGCCTGGGAAGTGCCGCCAGCAATCCCACCCAAACGGGATCGAGCGCAGGCCAAATCGGTCAAGAATTCAACCCGATGGTGCAGATTCGTGTTGAATTGCAAGACGCCTATGGAGGCCGGCTTAAGGAGCTCAATCCGAATGCCGAAGGCAAAGTGACATTCGGCGTCTGCAGTAGGGTGACTTATCGTCTGCGGATCACCGGCACTGATATTGAAGAGCTGACTGCACAAAATCTGCAGCCGGGGCAAGGCGACAGAGTAGTCAATCTCACGTTGCATCGTAAAGTTGAAAGGCAGCAGACTGCTGGGGGAACAATCTCTGCGAGCCGCTTAAAAATCCCAAAACATGCGCGAAAAGAGTGGCAGAAGGGCAATACTGCATTAGCCGAAGGTAAGCTGGCACAGGCTCGAGAGGCGTACGGCCGGGCTGTGGCTGCGTATCCGCAGTATGACCAAGCCTATAACAACCTGGGAGTTGCGTTGATGCGGTCAGGCGAGACTGCACAGGGCAAAGCAGCTTTCGAGAAAGCAGTGCAGATCAATGATCATTTTGCGCGAGCATTGTCTAACTTGGCAAAGATCGCGCTGGATGAAAAACGGTACACGCAGGCGTTAGACCTGGTGAAACGGTCATTAGCAGTAGAACCGTTAGACCCGCGCACGCTGTTGTTCGGGACTGAGGCTGCATATTTTCTGGCTGCGTACGATGAGAGCATCAGTTATGCACACTCATTGCATATGTTGCCCCATGCAGGGATGGGTCTGGCGCATTATCTCTCTGCGAAAAGCTTAGAGAAACAAGGTTTGCTCCAGAAGGCCATTGCTGAGTATCGGACGTTTCTGCTGGAGGACCCCAGTGATCCCAACGTGCGCAATGCGCAGATGGCCATTGCGGAACTGAATGCTTCATCGGGGGCGAAACAATGAAAAGCTCGGGACAAAGATCCACACTTCTCTTGGAGTTTTTATGAGCATGAGATCCGCCGCGGTCATGGCGGCGTTCGCGACATTAGGTCTGTACGCGCAGGAGCCAGCCCCGCCCCGAACTCCACAAACATTCACAGCAGGTACGGAATATGTTGAGGTGCCGGTGGTAGTGCAGCGCTCAAACAAGCACGTTTCGGGACTGAACAAAGGGGATTTTGTGCTGCAGCAGGATGGGAAGGACGTGTCCATCACGAACTTCGAAGAGATACACACCCTCAGCGCAGCGCCAGCGAGAAACGGTGGAAGCTCCTTTAGCAACAGCTTCGCGACCCAAACACCTCCGCAGGTGGTGGTCTTGGCCATTGATACAGTCAATACGCCTACTCTCGATCAGGCATATTTCCAAAAAGAATTGAAGCAATACCTGTCTGAGCTAAAGCCCGAAGATCCGCCTCTTGGGCTAGTAGAGCTGACCCGGAGCGGAATGCATGTGCTCCATAACTTCACTCGTGACCGTCGCAGTCTGCTCGCCGCCATCGACCAGCTTTCAAAACTCCCACAAAAAAATGACGAGCAGAGCCAGATGCTGGCAGAACTTTATAATGAAGTGCAGCAAATGCAATCAACAAACGCGGGTGCGCCGGGCATGGCTGAATTGGAGGCTGCCACCATCCAAACGGATGCGAACGAGCAGCAGATGACACGCTTTCAAGATTACACTGCCCGGATCGACTCTATGTATGCCCTTCAGCAGATTGCCCAATCCCTCAAGGGCATTCCCGGGCGCAAGACTCTGCTGTGGGCAGGCGACGGATTCCCGTTCATGACGGGCAGCACCACTAATGGTCAGGGGGGCCGCACCTTCATGCCAGACCATATTGGCGACACGCTTGATTCCCACCTCTACACTTGGAAGTTGCTCAATGACGCGAACGTCGCCGTCTATCCCATCGACCTCCGGCGCACATCGAATCCGGCATTTGCGGTGATGGATTCGTCATTCAAGAATTCGCCGACACCGACGCAAAAAGACCAGGCTTGGGAGAACGACTCTCAAGTCACCACAACATTCCAGACACTGGCGGCGCAGACAGGCGGCAAACCGTGTATCTTCCGCACCGACTTGCACAATTGCATCCGTGAAGCCGCCGACGACAATCGCGACTATTATCTGCTGGGATTTTATGTTGATAAGAACAACAGGATCCCCGGCTGGCACAAGATCGGGGTCAAACTGAACCAAAAAGCGAATCTACGATATCGCGAAGGCTTTATGATTGCTCCGCCGAAATCAGATGTGATGAAATCGACTGACCTGCAACTCGCATTAAATTCACCGTTTGCTTACACCTCGCTGCCGTTCTCCGGCAAATTCGTAGGCTCTACGCCGCAAGGGGACAAGCAGAACGTGAACTTTGCGTTGCACATACCACCAAACGCAATCTCTGTTGATGATGCCAAGATCGACTTCGACATCCTTGCGGTGGTCCGGGCTCCGGGCGGGAAAGAAGCTGCGCGCATATCGCAGCACATTTCGCAAAGTCTGCCGCCACAGGGGGTGGCAACCATCCAGGCTCAAGGCATCAATTACACGAACAAACTGTCGGTGCCCCCGGGGGAATATGGCGTGTGGTTCGTGTTGCGGGATAATCCTACAGGACGTACTGGGAGCGTTACCGTTCCGTTGAAGGTGCAATAACCTTCTCGTCTCGAGCTGCGGGCCGAAGTCCGGCTTCACGTTTTGCGAGCAATTTTTCACGATTTTGGAACCGGGTGGGATACTTCTTGCATCCAAACCGGATACGAGATACGATGTTTGTGTCTCCGATAGCCGCATATTCAGATGCTGGCATGTTCCGCGCGCTGTAGTCGGCGCCAGACGGAAGAGAAAGCCCGGCCCGTAGATCGGGCCAACTTTGAATAGATCAAACCAGATTTAGATATCCGCTAGCAAGCCGCGCATTGCTTCAAGCAAGGCTAAAAATCCAGGCATGAGTCCACGTTCCTG
Organism: Terriglobales bacterium; assembly: GCA_025935035.1. GTDB lineage: Bacteria > Acidobacteriota > Terriglobia > Terriglobales > Acidobacteriaceae > JAICLA01. Next base: position 1,198 of record JAICWB010000009.1, on the reverse strand, counting down.
CACCTCGGAAGTGCTTGGCCGCTATGTGTGATTAATGAAACAGAAGTCTGATCATTAACAGGAAAAAGATGGACAAAGAACCGAACCAACCTTCACCACAGTCTGGAAGTCAACAGTCTGGAGCGCAGCAGTCCGGCCAAGGCGGCCAAGGGCAAAATCCCGGGGGGCGCCGCCGCAGGCGCAGACGCGGCCACGGCAAGAAGCAACATGCCGGCGGACAGCAACAGCAGAACAATGGCGGCGGACAGAACCGCGGCGGTCATCAAGGCCAGCAGCGCCAAGGCGGTGGCGGCGGCGGGCAGCAGCGGCGGAATCGTCGTCGTGGAGGCGGAGGTGGAGGGCAATCGTTCGTCGGCCCCATGGACCACAGCTATCGCAGTGGTCAAGCCAACGGCAATGTGGCTGACAACGGCAATCGGGCGGGCAACATGAATGGCAACGGATTTCAGCAGCCAAACCGCTTCCCTGTACCGGACATGACTCCCGTCGCGGCCAAGCCCGACTCTCCCGCAAGGATCTTCCTTTTCATTGATGATCTTTTCTTTTTTGCGAAGATCCAGGAGATCGCGAAGAAGCTGAACGTCAAGGTGGAGTTTGTAAAGACAGTTGAACAGGTGCTGGCTCGCGCCGGTGATGACGTTCCCGAAGAGGAGCGTCCGTCGCTGGTGGTGATCGACCTCAACAATCTTTCAATCAAACCGCTTTCACTGATGCCAAAGTTGCGTTCAGGATTGAAGAAAGGCACTTCAATCGTCGGATTCGTTTCGCATATCCAAGGCGACCTTAAGCTGAAAGCGCAAGAGGCGGGATTCGATGTTGTGATGCCGCGGTCTGCGTTCTCACAGAACCTGCCGCAGTTGTTGCGGCGCCATGGATGCACTGAAGAAGATATGTACGAGCCCCAACCGTAGTTCCATTTTCAGTTATACGAAAGCCCTCCATTCATGGAGGGCTTTTTATTTGTTATTTGCGCGAATCAGCCGGGAGGCCACGAGAGTTTGCGTCCGCCGAGCAGATGTAAATGAATGTGAAAGACGGATTGACCGGCGTCTGGGCCGACATTCAAGACCGTGCGATACCCGGAATCCAGTTTGCGTTCGCGTGCCAGTTTGGCGGCCGTCAATTGCAAGTAGCCGAGGATTTCGGCTTCGTGCGGTTCGGCCTCTCTTAGGCCGACAATGTGTTTCTTCGGAATGAT
>JAICWB010000348.1 GCA_025935035.1 Terriglobales bacterium | reverse complement strand
ATGGGCGTGGGCCGCCCCGAACAAATCGCCGATTACGTCGCGCGCGGCGTCGACATGATGGATTGCGTCCTTCCCACGCGGAGCGCGCGTCACGGCTGCCTGTTCACCTGGCACGGCCGCATCCTCATCAAGAACGCTTGTTATGCAAAAGATCCGCGTCCCATTGATCCTGAATGCCACTGCCCGGCTTGCCGCCGTTATTCGCGCGCCTATCTGCGCCATCTTTTTCTCTCCAACGAAATTCTCGGAGCAACCCTAACCACCCTTCACAACGTCTACTTTTACCTTGACATCATGGCTGAAATCCGCAAGTCTATCCGTTTTGGGAACCTCGCGGGATTCTGTTCCGACCTTCAGGCTCGTCTCGAAAACAGTGTGCCCGAATCGAGCACGGAATCGAGCGCGAAATCGAACAGATGACCCGCAGACTCGCACGACCGGAATAACTTTAGTTGTCATTCCGAGGAGCAACCGCGACGAGGAATCTGCATTTTCCTTGCGTTTCCGTTGCTGGAATGATAACCGAGAACGCTTTTTTTGAACTACTGTTGGAATTTCGCGCGCGGCAACGAAATGCGCGGAATGTTTCAAGCTGGTTCGCAGCGCCAGTACACGACGGAGTGAACGATGATGTTGCACGGCCCTTGGGTTGATCCATCTCTAGCGGCGCAGCAGTCCGCCGGCGGCCTCGTGGCCATTCTTCCGTTCATCCTCATCCTGATCATTTTGTATGTCTTGATGATTCTTCCCGCGCAGCGCCGCCAGAAGAAACTCTCCGCCATGATCGCCGCGTTGAAAAATGGCGACAAAGTCATCACCAACGGCGGCATTTACGGCACGGTTGTCGGCCTCGACCCTGAATCCGTCCAGCTTCGCATCGCCGAACAAGTCAAGATTCGCGTAGCGCGCAGCGGCATTGCCGGGCTCCAGCCCGAAGCCAATAAGGAGAGTTAGCGGCCCGAAATGAATTCGAACCTCAGATGGAAAGCGATCTTTATTCTGGTCATCGTTCTGATCTGCGTCTACGCCCTGTTTGGCCTGCCCTCCTTCCCGACTTCCTTCGGCCAGATGGCCGACAATTTTTCAAATCGCATGCAGCTCGGCCTCGATCTTCGCGGTGGCAGCCATCTCGTCTTGCAAGTGCAGGTTCAGGAAGCCATCGCCAACCATCGCGACCAGGCCATTGACGCCCTCAACGACCAGCTTCATAAGCAGAAGATCGTAACCGGCGAAATCCGCGAAGTCAGCGACACCCAAATTCTCATTCGCAACGTGGCTCCCGCTTCCACCGGCGCACTCCAAGCCCTGGTTCAAAATCAGTTTCCCGAATGGACTCTTTCTCAAGCGGCCGGCGAGCAAAACGGTTTTCTCATGACCATGAAGCCCACCGTTGTTTCCGACCTCCAGCAACAAACCATGGACCAGTCGCTCGAAACCATTCGCCGCCGCATCAACGCTCTCGGCTTGAAAGAGCCCAACGTCCAATACACGGGCCGCGGCCAGAACGAGATCCTCGTCGAGCTTCCCGGCGAAGGCGATCCCACACGTGCCAAGCAGGTGATTCAGGCAGGCGGTCAATTGCGCTTCCAGTTGGTCCTCGACGATACTCCGTACCCGTCGGAAGCCGCGGCCTTGGCGGCGCACAGCGGCGTCCTGCCGCAGGGCAGCCAGCTCGTTTCCGGCAAATCAGAGTCAGCCGATCAATCCGGCGCGCAGGCCTGGTGGTTGCTCAACCGCTCACCCATCATCACTGGCGCGGACCTGCGCAGCGCGACTCCCGGCCCTAATCCCAATCAGCCCGGTTTCTACGAAGTCCATTTTTCCGTTTCCACCGCAGCCGCCAAGCGCTTCGGCCCGTTCACTGGCTCCAATCTCGGCCAT
>JAICWB010000250.1 GCA_025935035.1 Terriglobales bacterium | reverse complement strand
GGATCAGACTGCGCGAGATAGCGAATGGCTTCCACGATCAGCTTTTGACCATCGAGATAACGCGCGTCAGAGATGAGCGGCTTCTTTCGCTTGGCGTTTCGCTTGCCGGGATCCGGCATGACGGGAATGGTGAGTAACTTTGACATGGATTGCCAGCTAATTGAGACGGAATATTACCCGCAATCGTTGCCTATGAGCAGATTACTTTTGCCTAGGACTGCGGATGGACTACTTTGGTCTTGCTGGTGGTCTTCAATTTGAATGTGTCGGGTGAGAGTGGCGCATTCAGCTTGATATTGGAATATTTCGCCAAGCGGTAATCTTCGCCCGGCTCGAATGCTTGCTGTTGGATGGAGACGTCACGATCAGTGTCGATCCAGAGAACGATCTTGCTGAACATGCTTTTTACTTTTGCCGCGAGGGGAGTGAGTTCAAGCTTCGCTGTCTTCACTCCGTCCACTGTTTCGCGTCCGAGATACTTCACGGTGAATTGTTTTGAGAGGTCGTGTCCGCGGCTGCCAAAGCCGAGCACGAGAAAGCTTTCCACCTCAGCGCGGTTCTTGCCTGCGTCATATTCTGTGACTTGCTCGATCTTTGGTTGATAGAAGCTGAGCTTGCCGTTCACGAAGACCAGATACTTGTGATCGGGCTGGGTGATCTCCGCGGCCATCTGCGTCTCTTTGTTGTGCTGAAAGGCGACGTGGCCTTTTTGCACGTCAGTGTCATTCACGATCTTCTGATACTGGTCCCACTCGAAGTCAGCTTGCGCGGTCTTAAAGGCGGCGGCGGCTTTGTCCATCTGCGTGAGGACGGAATCGAGAGTTTCGCCTGCCGGCGCGGATTGCGCGATGGCGCACATGGCAAACGTGACTGACATTGCAATACTCAGAACAAACTTTCTCAAAGCGGTTCCCTTTCTCACTTACGGACGGCTCACGCGGACTTTGTAGGCGATCACTTGGCCTTTGTCCACAACCGGCGTGCGCTCCACCATTCTGACTTCGCCGGAGATGGGTTCGATGACACGCAGCAGCGCTTTATCGAGGTCGTCGCCGGTCTTGCCATCTACGGCCTTGGCGCTGACCTGGTAAACAAAGCCACCTTGTCCATCTGCATTGACGATTACTTCGGTTGGATGCGGAACTCTGTCTATCGGTTTGTCATTGAAATCGAGGTAATGCGGCGAGACGAAGATGAACAGCAGGATGACGGTGACCATCACGTCGTAATGGAAGCTGCCCCGGTCGTATGTCCACCAGAGGTAGCCACGGATTGTGCGCCAGAAAGGCATTTGTAATTGAGTAATTTGTAATTTTGTAATTTGTAATTTAAAACCCGTGCAGCCGCTAGCTGTTGCGCTTGCGGATCACGTCAGTCCCCATGTACGGCCTTAGTACTTCAGGCACTACCACGCTGCCGTCGGCTTGCTGGTAGTTTTCCAAGATGGCAAGCCAGGTACGCCCCACGGCCAGCGCGCTGCCATTCAAAGTATGAACCAGTTCCGTCTTTTTTGCGCCTTCGCGCTTGAAGCGAATGTTGGCCCGTCGCGCCTGGTAGCTCTCAAAATTCGAGCAGGAGCTGATCTCACGGTAGAGCTGTTGTCCTGGGAGCCAGACTTCGATGTCATATGTTTTGGCCGATGACGCGCCCATGTCGCCGGTGCACAGTAAGACCGTGCGATAGTGCAAGCCGAGTTTTTGCAGGATGGATTCCGCGTGCGCGGTGAGCTTCTCATGCTCAGCGTAGCTGTCTTCCGGCTTGGTGAATTTTACTAACTCCACTTTTTGGAACTGGTGCTGGCGGATGAGTCCGCGGACGTCTTTGCCGTACGAGCCGGCTTCGCTGCGGAAGCATGGGGTGTACGCGGTCAGCGAAATAGGAAGCTTGGCGCCGTCGAGGGTTTCATCGCGATAGAGATTGGTGACGGGGACTTCGGCGGTGGGGATCAGCCAGAGGTCGTGGTCTTCGGTCTTGAACTGGTCGGCACGGAATTTTGGGAGCTGTCCGGTGCCGTAGAGCGAATCTGAATTCACTAAATAAGGTGGCAGGACCTCGGTGTATCCGTTGTGCTGGGTGTGCTGGTCAAGCATGAAGTTGGCCAACGCGCGCTCAAGCTTCGCGCCCAATTCCCAATAAACCGCGAAACGCGCACCGGTGATCTTTACTGCGCGCTCGAAGTCGAGCACGCCGAGAGCTTCGCCTATCTCCCAATGCGGCTTGGGAGTGAAATCAAATTTTGGCTGCGTGCCCCAGCGACGGACTTCGACGTTGTCGTCTGAGGATTTGCCGGCGGGCACGCTCTCATGCGGAATGTTGGGAATGCCGAGAAGCAGTTGTTTTAGTTGCTCGTCGAATTCGGCGGCGGATTTTTCCAGCGACTCGATCTCTTCGCGTTGAGCCTTGTTCCTGGCGATCAGATCGGTGGCGTCGGCACCGGTTTTTTTTTAGTTTGGCAATCTCTTCACTCGCGCGGTTTCGCTCTGCCTTGAGCGTCTCTACGGTAGTGATGGCGTGGCGGCGCTTGGCGTCGATGTCGGCAAATCCGCCTAGAAGCGCATCAGGGTCCTGGCCGCGCTGGCGCAGCTTTTCGGTGATCAAAGGCAGGTTGTCACGAACGAAACCGAGGTCAAGCATGAATCATTTAATTTACACTATTCGCACCATGTCCCGAACCCTGCGCTGTGCCGTTGCATGGCTGCTTGTTGCGCTCGTTGCTGCACCCACTTCCCTGTTCGCTAATGCTTATAACGGCAAGCCGAAGCTGATTGTGATCATCGTCATCGACCAGTTCCGCGCGGATTATCTGGAACGCTATCGTGACCGCTTCTCTCCTAATGGCTTTCGCTTGCTGATGGACCGCGGCGCCGACTTCACCGACTGCTACTACGACTACGCCATCACGATGACCGCGCCCGGACACGCGACGCTGGGTACGGGCGCGTACTCTGACGGGCATGGCATCAATAACAACGAGTGGTGGGAACCATCGCGACAGAAGATCGTGAGCTCGGTGCAAGATGCCAACGTGAAGATTGTGGGCGTGGAGACGGCGGAGGAAGGTGCGTCACCGCATAACTTGCAGGCGGACACATTGTCTGACGAGTTGAAGCTGGCGACGGGCGGCAAATCGCGCGTGTATGGCGTGTCGCTCAAAGACCGCGCGGCCATCTTGCCTGTCGGCTTCAGCGCGAATGGCGCTTTCTGGCTGGACCATAAGACGGGCGCGTTCGAGACGTCGTCGTTTTATATGCAGCAATTGCCGGAGTGGGCTCAGCGCTTCAATTCAGCGAAGACCGCGGACAAGTATTGGGACCGCGAGTGGAAAGATTCAAGCGGCAAGGCGATGCGCTCCACTGCGCGCAAAGATTCCACTGGCAGGCCGCTGGAATTTTACGACGCGGTGGGCGCGACGCCATACGCGAATGATTATCAGCTCGAGTTTGTCCGCGAACTGGTGAAGAACGAGCATCTGGGTGCGGGAGCGACGACGGATTTTCTTGTTGTAAGCTTCTCGTCGTTCGATATTCTCGCGCACAAAGTGGGGCCGGATTCGCCGGAGCTGGCCGCGATGACGCTGCGGATCGACCAGCAGCTTTCCGACTTTTTCCAATTTTTGAACAAACAAGTTGGACTGCAGAATGTTTGGATCGCGTTGAGCGCCGACCATGGCGCCGCCCCTATGCCGCAAAATGCGCGCGCATTGCGGCTGCCGGCAGACAGCTTTAACGAAGGTGCCCTGGCGGCCAAGATCAATGAAGAATTGGCGAAGAAGTTCGGCAAGATTGGAGAGTACGCGCGCCTTGTCGCCTGGCCGGCGATTTACCTACGCGAGGAGGCCTTCTCTGCGGCTGGTGTCGCTGAGGCTGATGCAGAGCGCGCCGTCGGCGACGCAATGGTGAAGCTGACCGGCTCGCGCGGGTATTACACCAAATCGCAGCTTGCCACCGGTGAAGGGGTGCCGCCCACTCAGCTTGGGCGTCGCTACCAGCATAGCTACTCTTCGCTGGGCGGCTGGTATGTGTTGGCGGTTCCGCGGATATTCGTAACGCCGTCACTGAACAGCAATGAGCATTACAGTCCGTACAACTACAACGGACACGTGCCGCTGCTGTTCTTTGGGTCGGCGTTTGCGCCTGGGATTTATCGCACGCATGCGGAGCCGGTGGATCTGGCGGCCTCGCTGGCGTCGTTGCTGGGGATCAATAAGCCGACGCATGCTGTGGGGCGCGTGCTCACCGAGGCGATCCCCGGCGGCGGAGCGGATGCCGCTGGTGCCAGTGCGATCGCAAAAGGCAACAAGGAAGACAAGGGGCACAAGTG
>JAICWB010000065.1 GCA_025935035.1 Terriglobales bacterium | reverse complement strand
TTACGTAATTCCGGCGCCGCAACTGGCGGCGACCAAGAGCGCTGTCTCTGTCATGACCAACATCGTCCTGGGTCCTGCGAGTGCCGCGATCATGACGGGTGCGATCGCGCTCTCAATGGTGGTCACTCTGAACGGGACGACGATGAGCGGGGCGCGTGTTCCCTTTTCGATGGCACGTGACGGATATTTCTTTCGCGGGCTCGCCACAGTGCATCCGAAGTTTCACAGCCCTTCGACTTCTATCATCGTTCAAGCGCTGCTGGCGATAACGCTCATGCTAGCCGCTCAATCTTTCAAGGCATTGCTGGAATTGGCCATCTACTCCGAGTGGTTGATTTACATGCTGGCGGCGGGAACGATATTCGTGTTCCGTATCCGTGATCCCGAGACGCCGCGCCCATTCAAGACCTGGGGCTATCCGGTGGTCCCGGCGATTTTCGTGCTTTCGTCGGCGGCGTTGCTCTACTACACGTTCATGGAAGACGTACGGAATTCATTCATCGGGACGTTGGTGATTCTGGGCGGTCTGCCGATATTTTGGTACTTCAAAAGAAAGAAAGAAAGAGGCGGAACTCGGGAGCTAGCCCTCCCAGACTTTTAGTAAACGTATCCGGCGCGGTTGAAACAGCGCCCTCTCAACACATGCTCTGCGACTTATCGTTCCGGTGCGGTGGCGGCAGGATGCCACCACGACAGCCGGCGAGACGCCGGCGGTGCTAATATCTTCAGCCAGCGCGTAGGTGTTTGGCCTTTTCATAAACGCGCACGTAATCGCGGGCCGATGATGTCCATGAATAATCTTTCTTCATGCCGTTATGCATGAGGGCATTCCACTCAGTCTTGTCAGCGAAAACGCTGAGCGCTTCGCGAATCGATGCAAGTAGCGCCTCGCCATCATAACCAGTGAATTTGAAACCGGTACCGCGTCGCATCTCGCCGTCCCACGGATCAATGGTGTCATCAAGGCCGCCGGTCGCGCGAACGATCGGCACAGTCCCATACTTGAGACTGTATATCTGGTTCAGGCCGCAAGGCTCATAGCGAGAGGGCATAAGGAACATGTCTGACCCGGCTTCGATCTTGTGTGCAAGCGTGTTGTCATAGCCGATCTTGACGCCGAACTTGCCGGGGAATGCAGTGTGCAAGCGGCGGAACATATCTTCATATTCTTTGTCACCACTACCGAGCGCGACAACGATCATCTGCTCCCGCGCCATGCGGTCGGCCACCTGGGCGATCAGATCAAAACCCTTTTGCGCTGCGAAGCGTGACACGATCCCGAGCACTGGCAGATTGATATCCGCATCTGCCATGCCGAATTGTCCCAAAAGGTCCTTCTTGCAGAGCTGTTTGCCTGCAAGAGTGTCTGGGGAAAATTTAGCGGCCGTGTAGATGTCCGTTTCTGGAGACCACTCTTCGTAATCGACACCGTTCAGAATCCCTGTGACGGTACCGGCGCGCGCGCGCAGCACACCTTCCAGGCCGAACCCGTATTCCGCTGTCTGTATCTCTTGGGAATATTTCTTGCTGACTGTAGTGATGTAATCGCTGAACACCAATCCGCCCTTCAGCAGGTTTGTCTTGCCGAAAAACTCGAGCCTGTTGAGAGTGAACAACTCCCACGGTAGTCCGAGAAGCGGCAGCACATCTGGCGAGAACAACCCTTGATAACCGATGTTGTGGATGGTGAAAACCACCGGCACGCCTTGATACGAGGGACATCCCATGTAGTTTGTCCGCAACAATACTGGTATGAGCGCGGTCTGCCAATCGTGGCAATGGATAACATCGGGCACACCGAGAACCTTCGCCGCCTCGAGTACTGCGCGGCAGAACAATGCGAAACGCTCGGCATTGTCAGGGTAGTCCCCCGAAGGCAAGCCATAAAGGGCGTCGCGGTCAAAGAACGGCGGATATTCGATGAAATAAAATTGAACTCCGCCACGCTTGCCGCCATCCAACACCGAGCAAAACCGGTACTGGTCGTCAAAGGGTATAGTGACGCTGCGCAAAACGGTCTTAGGAGAATCAAGTTTTGTCTGTTTATATCGTGGCACATAGACAGTGACGTTGTGGCCGAGTTCGGCCAGTGCTTTAGGCAATGCGCCGACGACGTCGGCGAGGCCTCCGGTCTTGGAAAACGGAACGCACTCGGAGGCAGCGAAGAGGATATTCATCGGACTCCCTTGCAGGACTTGCAGTCTAAACTTGTACTGAACGAAGGGTCAACGTGGCCGCAACCGCCAAAACGCGACACCGCAGCGCAGGTCGTCCAACGACAAAACCGAAGCTGGGCCAAAACTTTCTGGTTGATGTCGGCGCCGCCCAACGAATCGTAGATGCCCTTGGCGATATTTCGAGATGCACCGTCGTAGAGATCGGCCCCGGCCGCGGCGCCATCACCAGTTTATTGGCCGCAACAGCTGAGAAGCTGATCGCCATCGAACTGGATCGAACGCTCGCCGCGCAATTGCGCATGGCTTATCTGCGCAATCCGAAGGTGGAAATAATAGAGGCCGACGTGCTCCGCGTGGATTGCGATTCACTGGTGCAAGGCCGATCGAAGCAGATCACCACAGCGCCGCAAGAGATGCCGCACAAAGTGGCTCGCGTTGTGGGCAATCTTCCCTACTACATCACCTCAGACATTTTGCTGAAGCTTTTTGAGTGCCACAAGAATTTTGACCGCATCGTGATCATGGTGCAGAAAGAAGTGGCAGACCGTATCGCGGCGGAACCTGGTACGCGCGACTATGGAGTGCTTAGCGCAACAGCCCAGCTCTATGCTGAGGTGGAAAATCTTTTTACTCTGCCACCGGCAGCATTTTCGCCGCCACCGAAAGTTCATTCCAGCGTATTGCGATTGCGCGTGGCGCCGAAGGCTGCCGCCCTTGGCGTGGACGAGCGAGGCTTCATAGCCTTTGTGCGTCAAGTGTTCGCTCAGAAACGAAAGACACTCGGGAACAATTTGAAACAACACTTCGAGACCGGGCAAATCAATTCGGCGCTAGAGGCGGCAAGCTTGAAAGCAGATGTCCGAGCCGAAGCTGTTCCACTGCCGCAAATGGCTGCGCTCTACAGATCACTCTACAAAAGATAAGGCGACCACGAATGGCCGCCTCATTCGTAAGCTTCGGCTTACTTCGGTACGTCTTTGCCCGCATGCGCAGGACCCGAGGGTACCGCAGCGGGTGGTGGGCTGTAACTCGGCGGCGGTGATGAACGCTGCGGTGGCGGCTCATAGCGCGGCGTGGGCGGCGCGGAACGCTGCGGAGGCGGAGTGTAGCTCGCAGCGGCCGGCGGTGTTGAGGATCGTCCGCGAGCATCTGGTTCGGTGGGTTGTATCGGCGTGCGATCAACACGGCTCGGACGCGGAGAGCTGACAGCTTGCGATGCCGGCGGGGTAGCTGCAGTGGGCGTTGGATTCGTCGCTGCTGCGCCATTCAGTCGTCCTGCGCGATCAGCATCATCGCGATGCACCGCATCATTTCCGCGAATAGTTCTCTCCGGCCGGGGAGTCGTCATCGCACCGTTCACATTCGCCCCCGGCGTCGTGAGTATATTGGCGGGACCCACAACGATCGGATGATGATCGCGATGTCCCAGGTCAAAATCTCTTGGCGGACGTCCCACCAAGATGACACCATCTGGATGTCGAGGCGGAAGCGGCGGATGATACCCACCTGGCGGATGTATAAAAACCGGCGCGACATTCCATCCACCACCGAACGGACCGGGTCGCCATCCCCAACCCACATTGTTTACGAAGACCCATGAACCGTAGCGATAGGGCGCCCAGCCCCACGGATAAGAAGAGACCCACACGTATCCGCAAGTCGGGTAATAGACCCAGCTTCCATCCTGGAACGGACTCCATCCGTAACCGAACCCAGCGGGACGCCAGATCTGCCCGTAGTCTGGCACGGTAATGTAAGAGCCATATTGGTTGAGATTAGCGTAGGCGTTTTGCTGCGCAGCTAGTTCTCTCTCAAGGTCAGATTGCCGGTCGTGGTCCCATTGATCGAGTGCGTCGGTCGCGATGCTGCGATCCAGATAGTAGCGGCCAGGATCCTCTTGGCTTAGCGAAAGGGTCTCGTTCTTTTTGACTTCCACCTTCTCGCCGTTCGAGCGGAACATGTCGAGTTCGCCATTGAAGACCGCGAGCGCGGAATCTGTGCCATTCAAGGTGATGCGAAAGTGTGATTTCTTCTTCGGAGTAAAAAGTTGATCCCCCACCCGCACGCGAAACGCGTCGTGATGATTCTGGTTCCACTGGAAGTAAGCCTCGCCCTGCGCTAGGTCGACCGTAGTCTGCGTGCCGTTGTTGTCTCGTTCTAGCTGCGAGAACTCAAGCAAACTGTTGGGGGCGAGTCGAATGGCGCTGCCGTCTTCCAGTTCGGCTTCCGCGAAGCCATCTGCTCCGGTGGAAACCCGTGCGCCTTCCACGATGGGAAGATTGAGGAAGGCTTTGGTGAATCCTTCACCGGTGTTTCGGTCGAGTTGCACGTCGCCTTCAACATAGCTAAGGCGAACGATGCGGACTTGTGATTGGGCCCAGGCGGTGGCTGCACTGAGTGCGAGCAGCGCGAAGATCAAGGGAAGGCTTCTTCGGCTCATATCAAACTCCAGGCGGATCTGACTTAGCCAGTAGGATGCTATTAATCCTAACCGCCGATTCATAACATTTGTTAAGTTTCGTTAGGGCTGCGTGGCTTTTTGTAACAAACGGGCTGCGCGTTTCCGCGCCGGAGACATCACGTTCCCATCGTTTGCCAATTCCTGCAGGACGGGCGCGATCAGGTCCAGTTCGCGAAGGTAGCCGGTGTCCGCGGAGCGTTCCATCTTGGCGAGTTCAGCATTCAGGCCCAGCGGATCGTAGCGGCGCAACCGTTGCAGTACCGGTTCTTCTTCAAGGGTGGCCGAAATCCCTTGCAGAAGAACAGAAAGCTTCGTGACGGCTTCATTCTCTGACCAAACGAATTTCGCGGTGTTGCTTCCCTGTGCGTCTGTGTAAGTAATGGTCTTGTTTCCTGTGAATGCGATGCGATGCTTGGTGAAATCGAAGTCGCCTTGAAGGCGATTGGCGGCTTTCACCAGATCGAAGATGCGGGTGACCGATGCCGCAGGAAGCACGAAATCACGTGTTATCCCATCGTCGGTGGTGCCCTTCTCGGCGCCTTTGATTCTGGACTCGTAATGTGCATGGCCGTCGCCCGCAATCTCAAGTTCGAAATGAGTCACGGGCAGGTCAGGGTGATCGAAGGTGTAGTGGATTCTCGGTAACGCGGTTGGCGCAGGAGCCGATTGCGCGAGGAGCCACTGCGCGCAGAAAACAAAAAGGAACAGAGTGAAGAGTCGAAGCCGCATGCTCAATGTGCGGCTACCACGGACTGACGGGCCTTCGTCGCCGAAGTGTGCAGATGACAGATCGCGATAGCCAGCGCGTCGGCCGCATCGGGCGGCTCAGGCGCCTCTGTAAGATTCAGTAGGTGTTTGATCATGTACTGCACCTGCGCTTTGTCTGCGCGTCCGTAGCCGACTACTGCCGACTTGATCGAGAGAGGAGAATATTCCGCCACGGGGAGTCCGCAAGTCGCGGCGGCCAACATGGCTACTCCGCGCACCTGTCCAAGCTTCAACGCCGACTTTGCATTGACCGAATAGAAAACTTCTTCAATGGCTACGATATCAGGCTGATAAGTACGGGCCACCGCGCAGAGCGATTCAAAGATGTGAGTGAGGCGAGTGGGGAGAGGTTCGCGCTTGGAAAGTTTGATGGCGCCGCAGGCCAGATAAACCAAGTCGCGATTGCCGTGCGTTTGCTCAGCAACGCCGAAGCCGGTGTACTCCGTGCCGCAATCGATTCCCATCACCCGCATGGCTGAAGTTTAACGCAGTATTTACTAGTTGCATCCGGAAGTTTCGCGCAAAGCGGATACTTTTTGTAAACTAGACAGCAATGGCACATATCCTTCCGGCCGCTTACACCGGCGAAGAGATCGTGAACCTGGTCACGCAAAGCGGTCTCGTCGCTAAGATTGTCCTTCTCATACTTCTAGCATTCAGCGTTTTTTCCTGGTCGATCATTCTTTCCAAGTGGTCTGCATTGAAACGCGCACGCGCGCAAAGCGGACGCTTCCTGCGTGCATTCCGCAAAGCCAACCGCTTGCAGGATGTCTCGGCAGTGGCGGAACAATTCAAGCCGAGCCCTCTAGTAGCTGTCTTCGACGGTGGCTATGAAGAGTTGCGTCGGCAGGGCGGGATCGCGCGCAACGTCACTTCGGTGCAGCGCGCGATGCAGATCGCTTCGTCAGAGGAACTCTCGAAAAATGAAAGCCGTCTGAGTTGGTTGGCAACGACCGGCTCGGTCGCGCCTTTCGTCGGACTGTTCGGCACCGTGTGGGGCATCATCGATGCGTTCCATGGACTCGGCACTGCCGGCGCGGCAACATTGCGCGCAGTAGCACCCGGTGTGTCCGAAGCGCTGATAACGACTGCTGCCGGATTGTTCGCCGCGATCCCTGCCGTGATCGCCTACAACCAATTCACACAAACGATGCGCGAGTTCGGCGCGCGCATGGATGACTTCTCTCTGGAATTCCTCAACGTCGTGGAGCGTGATCGTGATGCTGCGCGCGTAGAGCCGGTTCGGGAGTTGCGCTGATGGCGTTCACCAACGCTCGCGGACAGACTCAGACCTCGATGTCTGAGATCAATGTCACTCCGTTCGTGGACGTAGTGCTCGTGCTGTTGGTCATCTTCATGATCACTGCGCCCATACTGCAGTCTGGCATTGAAGTCAGCGTTCCCAAAACACGCAGCGTGAAAGAGATCACGGAAGAACGGCTGGTGATTTCCATCGATCGAGAGCAGCGCGTTTATCTGGGTAACGATCCCATCAACATTAATGAGATCGGTACCAAGCTCAAAGAAAAGCTGCACGACCCGGAAAGAATGACCATCTACCTGCGTTCTGATGAGAACGTGCCCTTCGGGGCGTTCGCCACTGTAATGGATGCGGTGAAATCATCGGGCATCACGAACGTGAGCATCGTTACCGAGCCGTTGGAGTCGGGCAAGAGAAGATAAATGCCAACAGGCGCCTACAGCGTGAATCAGCTCGATCCGTGGGAGCGGCACGAGCCCTGGCGTGGTCCAATCTTGACTTCGGCTGCGCTACATGGGGCACTCGCGGTTTCGGTGATCATCGTCGGACTTATCCACGGCGGTCCCGGTGAGAGTTGGGGCGGCGCGCAGCAAGGCGATAGTGCCATCCAAGCCAAACTGGTGAGCAATGCGAGCATTCCGCTGCCATCTACGCAAGCCCCTCGGGAAAACGTATTGGCCACCGAATCCAAGGGGCTTTCCAAGCCGGAACCGGTGCAAAAGGTCATCGAACCCAAGGCCATTCCCATTCCGGAGAAAACAACAAAACCTAAACCCGCGCCCATCCATCGTGATACGATACAAAAACCGAAACCAGTGGAGACGGCTTCCAATGTGGTGCCTTACGGTGAAGGCGGCCCAGTCAGCGGCCCCTACACCATGTTCAAGAGCGACCTCGGCTCTGGTGGCATGCAATTCGGTTCCGCGGGCAGCTTCGGCAGCTTGTATTCCTACTACGTACAAATCGTCCGCAATAAAATTTCACAAAACTGGCTCAAGTATGAAGTAGATCCGAGTATTCAATCTGCGAATCGGGTTTACTTGACATTTGATATAACGCGCGACGGTCATCCAACCAACATCCAATTGTCACAAAGCAGCGGCGTTCCTTCGTTGGATCAGTCAGCGATGCGCGCTTTGCAGCGCATAGATACTTTCGGGCCCCTACCAAATGGATACACTGGAAGTAAAGTCTCAGTGGAGTTCTGGTTTGATTACAAGAGATAGTGAACCGCAGGGGCTAAAGCCCGGAGTTCTGAATAGCACTGGCGGCGCGGCTGAAACCGCGCACTCTCAAGGCAGGCGTGTACGGAAAGGTTTGAAAACGTCTATTTTTGCACTTTTAATTTCCGTCGTGATCTGCCCGGTTCCAAGCACCGCTCAAATTGACCAAATCAAAACGGGCACCGGCTTAGGCGTAGAGAAGGTCCGTATCGCTGTGCCGGACTTTAAACCCTCGACTGCTGATACGGGCAACGCCGATCTACTGCGAACCTTCAACACTACCCTGTTCAATGACCTGAGCTATGCGGGAATCTTCGATGTTGTATCGAAGAGTTTTTACCCGCTGACTGTTCCCGGTTCGCCGCAGGAGATCCAACTCGATGCCTGGGGCAATCCGCCGCCGAACGCCGCCATGGTGGCTTTCGGCAATCTGGGCAAGACCGGCGACGACCTCGCTGTGCAAGGCTGGCTGTTTGACGTAAAGAATCCGACTTCGCCCCAAGTGCTGGGCAAGCAATATCGCGAAAAAGCTACGACCGACAACGCGCGGCTGATCGCGCACAAATTCGCTGACGAGATCATCTTCCGCATCGGCGGCGGCATTCCAGGCGTGGCGGAAAGCAAGATCGTTTACATCAGCGGCCGCACCGGTCACAAAGAAGTCTGGATGATGGACTATGACGGCCAGAGTCAAACTCAAATTACAAAAATGGGGGCCATCGCGCTCTCGCCGCGTCTCTCGCCTGACGGTTCACGCATCGCCTACACGCTGCTAGGCAAAAACGGCGTGGAACTTTCCATGTATTCGTTGGAACTGAATAAGCAAGTGACGTTCCCACGCTTCTCCGGAACGACGCAGACCGCTGCATGGTCGCCCGACGGGCTTAAGCTTGCGTTCTCATCTTCAATGCGTGGCGATCCTGAGATATTCATCGCAGACGCATCGGGAGCGAATCCGCGGCGCGTTACCGCGAACCGTGGCGGCAATTCATCGCCTGTGTTCAATCCTAAGACCGGCGCGCAGATAGCATTCGTCAGCGGACGCACCGGCCTTCCGCAGATATACACGTCTGACGTTGATGGCACGAATTTGCAGCGCATGACGAACACCGGCTACGCCGTTTCTCCATCGTGGTCGCCGAACGGCCAATTCCTGGCGTTTGCGTGGAAGCGTAATTACGGCCCCGGCGCTCCCGGCGGACAAGACATCTACGTGATGGACATCGCCAGCAAGCAATGGGTGCAGCTCACGCATGAGAGCGGCGTGAACGATTACCCGTCCTGGTCACCCGATGGACGGCACATAGTTTTTGAGTCCACTCGCGAGGGTGGCACTCAAATTTGGACGATGCTTGCCGACGGCTCACAGCAGCGCAAGCTGACATCCGGGGGCCATAACCAGCAACCATGTTGGAGTTTTAAGTAGTGCACGGGAAACCACCCGTATGGAGGAGAAAGAAGTGATTGGACGACGCGACTCATCTATTTTATTTGCGACACTTGTTTTTGCTTTGATGTTGGTAACGGCCGGCTGCGGAAAGAAGCCGCAACCTGTAACACCGCCGCCGCCGCCCGTACTGGCGCCTACCGCTTCGATCACGGCCAATCCTAATTCGATCGATAAAGGTGGCAGCGTGGAACTGCAATGGCGCACGGGAAACGCCACCAGCGCCACCATCGATGGGCTGGGCCAGGTAGATCTGATCGGCTCAAAGACGGTGACGCCGACCGATTCAACTACTTATCGTCTCGTGGCCAAGGGACCTGACGGACAGACCAGCGAATCAACAGTGCGTGTGACGGTGAACACCCCGACACCTCAGCATGGGGAAGAGCCCGTCTCGCTCACTGACCAGCAGTGGTTCGAACAGAACGTAAAAGACGTGTATTTCGATTACGACTCGTATGACCTGAACGCTTCCGGTCAGCAGGCCGTTGCCGCAGACGCGAAAGCGCTAGCGCAAAAGCCCGGCTGGAAGATCACTGTGCAAGGCCATTGCGACGAACGTGGTTCGACCGAGTACAACTTAACCCTCGGCGATGAGCGCGCGACCGCAGTGAAGAACGCACTAGTCGCCGCAGGCGTGGATGCCAGCCGCATCCAGACGCGCAGCTTCGGCAAAGAACAGCCTTTCTGCACCGAATCGAACGATGCCTGTTGGCAACAGAACCGCCGCGGACATTTTGTTCTGTCCGGGCACTGAGTTGTAGCTCGGGCCACGTCCCTCGCTCCTACCCTATCGCCGCGAAGAACAAGATCGCGGCGATAAGGATGGGGCACTTTTTCAGTGGTAACACGTCTAATCATTAACGCTGCAAAAGCAGCCATTCTGCATCTAAACTTACACATATGAAGACAATCAAATTGTTCGTTCGTCCTCTATTGGTGGTACTGCTGCTCTCTTCCCTCCCCGCATTCGCCGGCACGAAAGAGCAGCTCATCCAGATCCAGACGCAAGTGCAAGCACTGCAAGACGCCATCGCGCAGATGAAGACCTCGTTCGATGAGCGTATGGGCGTGATGCGCAACCTCGTTGAGCAGACTACTGACAGCGTCAACAAGATGAACAACAATGTCAGCGACCTGAGCAAGAGCATCCAGCAACAGAACGGCGCAGCGGGAACTAAAGTAGATCAGCTATCGACGCAGATCCAGTCGCTGCAGGAATCGCTGGACGAGATGAAAGCGCGCATGGCGAAAGTCACGAAGCAACTGGACGACATGCAGGCCGCGCAGCAGAACCTGAACGTCCCGCCTGCCGGCGCAGTGAATCCCGGCCAGCCGAATCAGCCTCCGCAAGCCGCCGCTCCGCCAGCCGACGTTCTCTACAACAACGGACTCCGCGATTACAACTCCGCGCACTATGACGTGGCTACGCAGGAGTTCACTGACTACATGAAGTACTACGGAACAACCGACCTCGCCGGTAACGCCCAGTACTATCTTGCTGACATGGAATATCGCCAGGGTAATTACGAGCAGGCGGTGAAAGATTACGACAAAGTCATTGAGCAGTATCCTGACGGCAACAAGGCGGCCGCCGCCCAATTGAAAAAAGGTATGGCGTTACTGGAACTCGGCCATCGCGATGCCGGGGCCAACGAATTGCGCAGCCTGATCGCGCGCTATCCGCGTACCGTGGAAGCGACGCAGGCCAGAGAACGTTTGCAGAAATTAGGAGTTTCTGCGAGACCCTCGAAACCATCTGCAAGCCGGCGCTGACACGGATTGTTGATTGGTGTTTGACGATTTGAAATCGGCGAGATTTGTGATTTCTAATTTGTAATTCGGCACCTGACGAAACCGGTTACAAATCAGAAATTACAAATCCGCATTCGCCAAATCTAAGGCCTCGGTAAGTCTAGGGTCCTTAGGCAGTACCGGATCTCCTGATTGATCTCCGTCACTCGCATCCCGTCCTTCACCGTTAACTTGCATGACAGCGCTACGTGCGGCGCGCTTCCCTCGCC
The DNA here is from genome assembly GCA_025935035.1 of Terriglobales bacterium. Classification (GTDB taxonomy): domain Bacteria; phylum Acidobacteriota; class Terriglobia; order Terriglobales; family Acidobacteriaceae; genus JAICLA01. Next base: position 2,105 of record JAICWB010000065.1, on the reverse strand, counting down.
CATGTCATACGTGATGCGGCAATACTGGCATTCCTCGTTCCAGCAAAAGCGGCCATAAGGCACGTTCTCCGGCGCCAGGTATTGGAACGCGCGCAACATGATGTTGCCCTCCGGCACCTCAAACTCTTTGCCGACAATGCTGATCTTCACAAGTTTCTCAAATGGCTTGTAGAGCGGACCGGGATTAGTTCCGTGAGGCGTGGACATTCAAGTCCATTATGCCAGATACATCTCGATCGCTTGACTTGCCCTCTTATACGGAGCAAGCTCGTAAGCCAATGAAACCCTCAGACGAAAAAGATAATGACATCCACAAAGGCGCGGTAGAAGACGACCAGCCGGATCAAGAACACAATACTTCCCTCCGCGGTCAGTTGCCGCACAGGAAGAAGAACGAATTGATCAACGGGAACGATACGGATTATCCGGAACCCGGAGAGAATCCGGAACACACCTAAAAGTAGTGATTGCCCAGATGTGCGATTGTAGGAATCTGTAATTGCTACTTTCTAATTTGCATTACAAATTTAGAAATTACCAATCACAAATCCGCGTCACATCAGCTCTTGCATGACTTTCTCCAGCACTTCTCTTCCCGGCCTTACCACTGACTCCGGTAACGTTGCCAGCGGTTCTTCCACCATGTTGAGCAGGTCAACAAAGCTAGGCTTCTGGGTATTGATGTAAAAAACGCCGGTCAACACTTCGCCACGCTCGTGTGATTCGTTGAGCGCCGTGATCGCTTTGATTCGATTCGTCGGGTCCCAATCATTCTTCAGCTTGCGCAAGCGCAGATGTGAACCATCGTGCATCTGAACGTCTGTCGTCGTACCCGGATCGTAGTCCACGGCGATGTTCTCAAAGTGCGGCACGAAGCCGACTTCGTGTATTGCCTCTTCGTGGTCCTTCACGTATTTGTATGATTTGGTCGAACCTTCGTGGTCGTTGAACGTGACGCAGGGCGAGATCACGTCAAGCATCACGGTTCCCCTGTGCGCGATAGCAGCCTTGATCATGTTGTGCAGTTGCTTCTTGTCGCCGGAGAACGAACGACCGACAAACGTCGCGCCGAGTTCCACCGCCAACGCACAAATATCAACCGGGGGAAGATCGTTCACCACGCCGGTCTTCAGCTTTGAGCCGATGTCGGAAGTGGCCGAGAACTGCCCTTTCGTCAGACCATACACGCCGTTATCTTCCACGATGTAGATGAGCGGAAGATTGCGCCGCATCAGGTGCATAAATTGTCCTGCGCCGATGGACACGCTATCGCCGTCGCCGCTCACGCTCAGTCCCACCATCTGGCGGTTTGCCAGCGTTGCGCCGGTCGCAACTGAAGGCATGCGTCCGTGCACAGAGTTGAAGCTGTGCGAGCGGCTCATGAAATACGCCGGGCTCTTTGACGAGCATCCGATACCCGAGAGCTTCATCACGCGCTCAGGCTGCACGCCCATCTCGTAGAACGCGTCGATGATGCGTTCAGAGATAGCATTGTGGCCGCATCCGGCGCAGAGCGTGGTCTTGCCACCCTTGTAGTCGAGTACCTGCAAGCCGATACGATTCGTTTTGGGCGCTGGCGCCGCCGGAGGTGTGTTCGTTGTAGTCGCCATGATTATTTGCCCTCCTGCGAAACGATGTCGTCTGTCAACGAGCGCGCATCCACGGGAAGCCCGTTGTAATGGCGTACACTGCGCAACTTCGGCACCTGCGTTGCGTCAAGGTCGAGCTTTAGCAAACTCAGCATCTGCGCGTCACGGTTCTGTTCCACGACATACACGCGTTCATGGCTGGCTACAAACTCGTGCGCTTCACGCGTAAACGGATACGCTCGAAGTCGCAAGTAGTCTGTCTTAATGTCGAATTCCTTCTGCAGTTGATCGCGGCTCTCGCGCATAGCAAAATCGGTGGTGCCATACGCGATGATCCCGATTTTTGACATGCCGTTCGCCACCATCTCCGGCTTCGGAACGAGCGTGCGCGCAGTCTCAAACTTGCGGTTAAGACGCTCCATGTTGTTCTGGTAGTCGTCGCCGCGTTCGCTGTACTGCGCTTTCTCGTTATGTCCGCTGCCGCGGGTGAAGTATGCGGCGGCAGGATGGTCCGTA
>JAICWB010000317.1 GCA_025935035.1 Terriglobales bacterium | reverse complement strand
CGCGCTCACCCCAGCGACGCTCCATGCAATCGATACCGTCATCGACTTCACCACACCGCATGCCGTGATTCCGAATCTGATTCGCTGTGTCGAGACCGGTATTCCCGTCGTTGTGGGCACCACAGGTTGGTATCACCATCTCGATAAAGTCCGCGAACTGGTCACGCAGCGCAAAGGCGCGCTGCTCTATGGATCAAACTTCTCCATCGGCATGAACTTCTTTTTCAAGGCCGTGCAGGCCGTTGCGCCGATCTTGAAGCACAACTATCGCGGCAGCATTGTAGAGCGGCACCATATCCACAAGAAAGACAAGCCTTCCGGCACCGCAGTAACGCTGCAGAAGATTCTTGAATCCGGCTCCGGAGAAAAAGTTGAGATCGCTTCCGTGCGCGAAGGCGAGACCGTGGGCATGCACCTGCTGATGATGGATTCAGCCAATGACACCCTGCTCTTTACGCACGATGCCAAGTCGCGCCTGGGCTTTGCTGAAGGCGCTGTGCGCGCCGCCGAGTGGATCAAAGGCAAAACCGGCTTCTACGAGTTCCCCGAGATAGTGGACCAGCTATAGGAATTTTCTACCACAGTGGATACAGACGGTACGGGAAATGAGTAAGCCGCTCAAATATTGCGCAGAACTGGAGCGTCTCTCCGATGAATGTTCAGCGGTCTTTTCGCGTTATCTCGCCATCCGTGATGAGTTCGCAATGACTCGTAAGAATGATCCCTCGTATTCAGAAAAATCGAAAGATCTACGCAAGATTCAAGGCCAACACAGTGAAGCACATAAGAAATTTCAGCAACACATCAAAGATCACAGTTGTAGATAGTTGAAATTAGTCTCTGTGCTCCTCTGTGTCCTCTGTTGTTAAGATTTTGTTATCCTAAGCACCATGAATCTCCAAGGTTGCGGCACCGCGCTCATCACACCGTTCAAGCAGGACCAGAGCATTGACGAAAAGGCTTTGCGCGAACTGGTCGAATGGCAGATTTCTTCCGGCATTCATTTTCTTGTCCCCTGCGGGACCACCGGCGAGACGCCGACACTGAGCAAAGACGAATGGCTGCGCGTGATCGATATCACGATTGAAGTCGCGGCAGGCCGCGTTCCCATTGTTGCCGGCGCAACCTCAAACTGCACGTATGACGCCGTGGAGAAGGCCAAAGAGCTTGCCCGCCGCAAAGGCGTGGACGCGATCCTTACGGCCTCACCGTATTACAACAAGCCCACGCAGGAAGGCCAGTACCAGCATTTCAAGGCCATTGCAGAAGCCGTGGACAAGCCTCTGGTGCTTTATAGCGTTGTGGGCCGCACCGGGGCCAATATCGAGCCCGCGACGCTCGGCCGCCTGGCCAAGATTCCCAACATCATCGCCGTAAAAGAAGCCAGCGGCAACATCGGCCAGATTGCAGAGGTATTCAATCACGTGCCGGAAAGCTTTTTGGTCTTCTCCGGCGACGATGCGGTTACTCTGCCGGTGATCGCGCTGGGCGGCGTAGGCATAATTTCTGTTTGCTCGAATGAAATTCCTAGAGAGATGTCAGAACTCACGGCCGCCGCGCTCAATAATGATTGGGACAAGGCGCGCCAGTTGCAACGCCAGTTCCTGCGCCTGATGCAGGCCAATTTCCTTGAGTCAAACCCCATGCCGGTGAAGGCCGTGCTGGCCATGATGGGCCGCATTCAGGAAGTGCTGCGCCTGCCCATGCTGCCGGTGAAGGCGGAGACACGGTCAAAGCTGGAAAAGATCGCCGCTGAAGTAGGATTGTTGCAGGTGCACGCTTCCGTATCCGATCTATAAAGCTACAGGATCACAAATTGCCGGAGCTAGCGCAGATTCGCATCTTTGCCGCGCAAAACGCATTTTTCGCAGACACATTTTCAATGAATAAAACATTGCTGAACACAACTGTGATAAAGCGCATCTAAACTGCCAATCGCGCCACAGAGAAGTCCCTGCTTAAATCAAAAATTGTAAAGAACTGAAAAGGTTGCCTTGTCTTCCACCAATCGCTTACTGGCGCGTGCGAAACTTGGTCTTCTTGCCGGTGTTGATGTAAGTAAGCGTTGAACCCCTAATGGTTGATGTGAGCGGGGGCCGCTTTTCTTACTGTGTTGTGAATCACGAGGGGCTCTAAAACAGTACGAAAAAGGATTAGAGAAAATGAAAGCGCAAACTCAAAAATGGTTTTTCGCAGTAATTACTCTTCTGGCGTTGCTGTGCGCTCCGGTCTTTGGGCAAGATGATTATCAACCAAATCAGGGCGGCGGCGATCCTCCAGATCGCGTGGCGCGGCTTGGTTATGTGAGCGGCACAGTTTCATTTCAGCCTTCCGGTGAAGACCAGTGGAGCCAGGCAGTATTGAATTATCCGCTGACCACCGGTGACCGTATTTATACAGACAGGGATGGGCGCGCGGAACTGGAAACCGGAAACATTGCAGTACGCGTCTCTTCTTCTACTGATCTGACAACTACGAGCCTGAATGACCAGCTTGTGCAGCTTGGGCTGGCGCAGGGAACGCTGCGCGTTCGCGCTTATGACATGCTCTCCGGTAACTCCGTAGAGATCGATACGCCGAATGCCGCGCTTACGCTGTTGCGCCCAGGCAGCTATCGGGTAGAAACGTATCCTGACGAAAATACGACCTTGGTCACCGTGAACAGCGGAGACCTGGAGATCAGCGGGAATGAGCTTTCCCAAACCATACATAGCGGGCAGTCAGTAAAACTGACCGGCACTGACCAGGTGCAGATGGATTTTGTCTCTGCGCTGGGCGGTGATGATTTTGACAGCTGGTGCAATGACCGCGACCGTCGCTACCTTTCTTCCAACTCTCGCCAATACACCGGCGACTACGTTCCGGGATACGACGATCTTGATCAATACGGCCAGTGGCAGCCATCCCCGGATTACGGGCAAGTCTGGT
>JAICWB010000193.1 GCA_025935035.1 Terriglobales bacterium | reverse complement strand
GTGCCGGCATTGATACCTATGCGGGTGGAGGAGAAGTAGTAGCGGCGTGAAGGAAGGCTCCCGCCCCCTACGGGGCTCATGGTGCATTGATCGGGTACCCGCCATTCCGCTTCGCTCCATGGCGGGCTAACTTCATTGCGTCCCTTCGGGACTTATTGTCGGGTATTGCGACTTGTGCCGACCGGTGTTGTTGGGTAGCGCGACTTGTTGCCGATGGCAACGCATTTGCCGCGCGAACGCTCCACGTTCGCGCGGTTTTGTTTTGCGGCCCTTCGAGAGATCAGTCTGAATCGGCGGCTGCGAAGTGGCGAATCAGCAGCCCTGCGCCGACGGCAGCGCCTAGCAGGCCGAAGGCGGCGATAGCGCGTGAGCGGCGTTCTTTGGACTTGCGTTGCGCGACGATCTTTTTTTCTGGAAACGCAATGGGTTGCGCGGCGGGCTTCATTGCCATGTGAATGACGTCGGCGAGATGCAGTGCGTGACGGTCAGTCTCTTGTTCGATCTGACTGCGGCAGGAGAAGCCGCTCGTCATGATGATCGTCTCTGGCGAGGCTTTTCGAACGGCGGGAAGCAGGACGCGCTCGCCGACTTTGATCGAAACGTCGTATTTGTCTTTTTCGTAGCCGAAAGAGCCGGCCATGCCGCAGCATCCTGATTCGGGTTCGTTGATCTGTGCGCCCATCTTTTTTAAAACGGCATGTTCGTCTTTGAGCTTGATGACGGCTTTGTGATGACAGTGTCCGTGAAGGAGGATGGGTGCAGCTACTTTTGGAAGCTGGAAATAAGGGGCTTTCTTTTCCAGGAATTCGCTCAGCAGAAAAACTTGATTCGACAGCTTCTGAGCCAACGGATCGTTCGGCATAAGGTTGCGGAGTTCGTCGCGGAAGACGGTGGCGCAACTGGGTTCGAGGACGACGATGGAATCGCCGGCTTCGATGTGAGGCCTTAATTTTTGCATGACGTTGCGGATGTAGACCTTAGCTTCGTCGAGCATGCCGAAGTCGTAGAGCGGGCGGCCGCAGCAGACGTGTTCTTTGGGAACGATCACCTGGCATTGTGCTGCTTCAAGGATGCTGGCGGCATTGAGCGCCGTCTCGGGATAAAAATAGTTGTTGAAGGTATCGGGCCAGAGGACGACGCGCTGCTTCCAGAACTTGGCGTCGGATCTATTTTGGCGTGATGTTTTCTTTTCGTGTTTGCGGAATGCAGATTGAAATGTTTCTGTGGCGAATGCGGGGACCTCGCGTTGTTGCGGGATGCCGGCGGCGAGTTTAGCCAGATTGCGGAGGCCGGGCGTCTGCGTAAACAGATTTGCCATGCCGGGCCAGATGGAGGCTAGGCGCGCGGACTTGTCCACGTAACCGAAGGCATAGGCGTGGCGGGGGCGCAGACGGCCTTCATAATAATGTGAGAGGAATTCTGACTTCATGGTGGCGACGTCAACGTTGACGGGACAATCGCCCTTGCAGCCTTTGCATGAGAGGCAGAGATCGAGCGCTTCTTTCACTTCTTCGCTGCGCCATCCGTCAGTGATGGTGGAACCGTCGCGTGTCATCTCCCAGAGCATGTGGGCGCGTCCGCGAGTGGTGTGCTTCTCTTCGCGCGTGACCATGAAGCTGGGGCACATGGTCTCATTGTTGGATTCGGTGCGGCGGCACTTGCCTACTCCGACGCACCGCATGGCGGCGTGGGCGAATTCGCCATTGTCATCGGGATATTGGAAATGCGTTTGCGGCTTCCATGGATCGTAGTCGGGGCCAAGGCGGAGGTTTTCGTCGACTTTATAGGGGCGAACGATCTTGCCGGGATTCATCTTCCAATCGGGGTCCCAGATAGATTTAAATTGCTCGAAGGCGGAGATGAGTTCTGGGCCGTACATCTTGTAGAGGAATTCGGCTTTGGATTGGCCGTCACCGTGTTCGCCGGAGATGGAACCGCCATAGTTGGTGACGAGCGTAGTGGCGTCTTCGAGAAAGGCGCGGAAGTTGCGAACGCCGACTTTGCTTTCGAGATCGAAATCGATGCGGGTGTGCAAGCAGCCTTGGCCGAAGTGTCCGTAAAAAGAGCCGCGGTAACCATGTTTCTTGTAGAGACCGCACAGATCGCGCAAATAGCCGCCCATTTTTTCCGGCGCGACGGCCGAATCTTCCCAGCCTTCCCAAGTGAGAGGCTCGCCGGGAACGAACGCCGTGGCGCCGAGGCCGGCTTCGCGCGCTAACCAGACTTCTTCTTCCTCGTGCGGATCATCATAGAGCTTCATGGTGGGGGCATCTGATCTTGCGCGGAGCGTGTCCATGAGGCGACGGCCTTTGTCGTCGGCCTCTTCTTTTGTTTCGCCGCCGAATTGGACGAGCAGCCAACCTTCGCCTTTTGGTAGAAGCTTGAGCGAATCCGTTTGCAGATGTTTGCGCGTCATGTTGCGGACGAGATATTCGTCGATGGCTTCGAGGCCAATGGGTTTTGATTCGTTGACCTCAGGGACGTGATCAGCGGCGTGATAAATGTCGGGGTATCCAAGGACGACCAGTGTGCGCTTGGGGGGCCAATAGACGAGCTTCACTTTTGCTTCGAGGATGGTGAGGCAGGTACTTTCCGTCCCCACGACTACGCGGGCCATGTTGAAGCGGCCGTCTTTGGCACGGTGGCCGCGGTGGCCGATGAGTTCGTCAAGGTTGTAGCCGGAGACGCGGCGCGGGATCTGCGGATATTTTTCGCGTATGAGCGTGGCATAACGATCGCGAAGAGCTTTGAGGTCGGCATGGATCTGGCCGATGCGTCCGCCTTCGGCGATGCGGGCGTCGAGATCGGCTTCGGTCATCCACCCGAGCGTGAGGCGTGTGCCGTCATAGAGTATGACGTCGAGTTCTTCGGTGTTGTCCACGGTGCGGCCGGCCATCTGCGAGTGGACCCCGCAGGAATCGTTGCCGAGCATGCCGCCGAGGGTGCAGTGATCGTGAGTGGAGGGATCTGGACCGAAGGTTAATTGATATTTGTTGGCCTGGTCGCGGAGATCGTCGAGGATGCAGCCAGGTTGAACGCGTGCCCACTTTTCTTCGGGGTTGATCTCGAGCACACGATTCATGTATTTGGAGAAATCGAGGACTACGGCGGTGTTGCAACATTGTCCGGCGAGACTGGTGCCGCCGCCGCGGGAGAGAATGGGCGCGTTGTGTTCGCGGGCGATGCGAATGGCGGCGACGACATCTTCCTTGTCGCGCGGGATGACGACGCCGATAGGGATCTGCCGATAGTTGGAACCGTCGGTGGCGTAGAGGGCGCGATCACCTGCCGTGAAGCGAACTTCGCCGCGAATGGCAGCGCGCAAGTCGGTCTCGAGAGAATGGCGGGCTGAGGCATCGAAATGTTCGGATTTGAAATCCTGGGGCGGAAGCGTCTGAATGATGGGAAGAGAGTTCATTATTTCCTTATGCGGCGAAGCGCGCCGCGTCTGCTGCTTTTAGTTCGAGCCCGATGCCGGGACGAGAAAGATCTGGAGTCAATGAGCCGTTCTTTGCCTGGGCGGCTCCGTCAAACAATATCTGTTCTATGCGCGAGTGGTCGTGAAAGTACTCGATATGGCGTAACTGGTGAGCCGCAGCGCAAACATGCGCATGTAACGCGGGGGCGCAGTGAGCAGAGAGCGGCGTGTGATGGGCGAGCGCGAGAGCGTCTGCCTGGAGAAATCCGGTGAAGCCGGCGCAGCGCGTGGCGTCGGCTTGAAGGACATCTACAGCGTGGGCTTCGAGCATGCGGCGGAAATAGTCAACGTCATAGCCGTATTCGCCGGCGGCGATGTCCATGCCGGCAGGCGCGCGCTCGCGGATGAAGGCGAGACCACGCAGATCGTCTGAGCTGACGGGCTCTTCAAACCATGTGACGTTGGATTCGGCGAAGATGTCGGCGTAGCGCAAGGCGCTTTTGGCGGAAAGCGCGCCGTTTGCGTCAACGAAGAGTTCGGCGTCCGGGCCGATAAGCTGGCGAGCGTGGCGCACTCGCGCTGGATCATCGTGGGGATGAGTACCGATCTTGATCTTGAAACGTGTGACGCCCTCATTCATCCAATCTTTGAGTTGGGATTGCATCTGCGTCTGAGAATAGTTGGTGAAACCGCCGCTGCCGTAGACGGGAATGCTCTCGCGGACCTGGCCGAAGAGTCTGCAGAGTGGAATGCCAAGGAGTTTCGCTTTTAGGTCCCAGAGCGCAGTGTCTATCGCGGCAATGGCCATGGAGCAGATGCCGGAACGGCCGAGATTGCGGATGGTATAGACCATCTTTTGCCACGAGGCGGTAACGTCCATGGCGTTTGCGCCGATGATCACCTGCTTTAGCGTTTTGTGGATGAGCGCGGCGGTGGCGGTGTCCGCGTAGGTGTAGCCGATGCCGACCTCATTCCCTGCTGCGACTTCCACCAAGACCATGGTGGTGGAAGTCCAGGAATAGGTGCCGTCAGATTCGGGGGAGGACGTGGGGATGGTAAAAGCAGAGACACGCAGCGCAGTCACGACGGCGTCGCATAAGTCGCCGTATGTTCCGCTCGCGAGCATCTAGATCATCTCCCGAATCTTTTGGCCAAGTGCGGTGATGGCGATCTTCTCGCGGTTCGGCTCGCCGCGCGCGAGGGACTCCGCAAAGTGGAGAGCCTGTTTGGCTTTGATCTTCGCGGGCAATGGCGGCATGAAGGGATCGACGGTTGCTTGCAGAATGGCGGGGCCGGGCGCGTTGAGGAATTCATCCATCACGCGACCACAATCTTCGGCACTGTCCACACTCAGGCCGATGCCTCCCATGGCGTGCGCGATCTCGGCGAAGTCGATGGGATGGAGATCGCAGCCGAATTCGGGATTGCCGAGGAAGACCATCTGCTCCCACTTGATCTGCCCGAGGGTGTTGTTCTTGATGATGACGACTTTGATGGGCAATTGATACTTCACCGCAGTCACAAAATCTGCCATGAGCATGGAGAAGCCGCCATCGCCGACAAAGGCGATGACTTGCCGTTCGGGAAACGCGACTTGCGCGCCGATAGCGTAGGGCAATCCGCAAGCCATGGTGGCGAGGTTGCCGGAGAGCGTATGGAACTGGTTGCGCTTGGCGCGCACATGACGCGCCCACCATGTGGTGATGGTGCCGGAGTCGCAGACTACGATGGCATCGTCTTTGAGGCGCTTGCCGAGTTCGTGTGCGACGACGGCAGGTTTCATCGGCTTCGACTTGTCAGTACCGCGCTCTTCCATCAAGTGGTTCCAATCTTTCATGCCGGCTTGTGCGGCTTCGAGGAATTTGCGGTCTTCTTTGCGTTTGAGTTTGGGCAAAAGCAGTTGCAGTGTTTGTTTTGCGCCGCCGACGAGACCGACTTCCACCGGATAACGCAAGCCGATGCGTTTGGGATCGATCTCGATCTGTACGCACTTGGCCTTGCCCGGCTTAGGATAGAACTCGACGTAAGGGAAAGATGTGCCAACCATTAATAATGTGTCGCAACCTTCCAGCGCGTCTTGGGAAGGTTCGGTGCCTAACAGGCCGATGCCGCCGGTGGTGTAAGGGGAATCGTCTGGCAGGCAGCACTTGCCGAGCAGCGGCTTGATGACGGGCGCGGCAAGTTTTTCCGCGAGAGCTTCGAGTTCGTCTGCGCAGCCGATGGCGCCGCGTCCGGCGAGGATGGCAACTTTCTT
>JAICWB010000192.1 GCA_025935035.1 Terriglobales bacterium | reverse complement strand
TGGGCCATGGCCAAGGCCTTCGAACATGGCCAGCATTTTGTGGTCGCGCGTTTGACACTATTTCTTGGGGGTTGGTATAGTCAGAGAGTCCGGTAAGTCGCATTGCGACACCGGATTCCGGCCGCTGTTTTCCGGTTTTCTCCCTGCCCTGCTCCGCAGCCCCAGGCGACCAACCTCAAGACCGCAGCCACCACTCCGTTAGTCTCTTCGGGCCAACCCCAGGTACCTGCGCCATGCGTTCCAAGCGCGTGAAGGCAGCGGTACCCGAAAGGCGCGAGCGATCAAACGGGCAAAGGAAACTTAACGTTGTTCAAAGACAGTACAGCCCGCGACCTCCATGCAGAGTCTGAATCAGATGTGACCAGACATGAATCTGATGGTGGGAACGCAATCCCGACTTCCAGCAAGAACAATCTCGCAACCATGCCAGAAAATCCTAAACCAGAGAACGAGCAGAGCGCCCAAGCGGACGCCGTGACTGCGCCTGCCCGGAAAGAAAACGAACCTAACATGTCAGAAGATTTCGCATCCGTCTTAGAGAATTTTGAAGCTGAACAGATCGCCGAAGCCGCGGCCCAGCCTACCGATGACCACAACGTGATCAAAGGCACCGTGATCAACATCACGCCGACGCATGTTGTCGTGGACATTGGGAACAAGACCGATGGCATGGTGCCGATCTCGCAGGCTACGGACCGCGACGGCAACGTGAAGTTCAAGCCGGGCGATTCGATCGACGTGATGCTGGACCGCGGAGAGCGCGAAGAGGGCTACATCCTCCTCTCACATGAGAAGGCCTCAAAGCTCAAAGTTTGGGACGACATTGAGAAGGCGTACAACGAGAAGAGCGCCATCACCGGACATGTGACGGAGCGGGTGAAAGGCGGATTGAACGTTGAGATCCATGGCGTAAAGGCGTTCTTGCCGGGCTCGCAAGTTGATTCAAAGCCGGTGCGCAACCTGGATGCGTACAAGGGCCAGGACATTGAAGTCCGGATCGTGAAGCTGAACAAGAAGCGCGGCAACGTGGTGGTAAGCCGCAAAGAGATACTGGACGAAGTCAATGCGGTCAAGAAAGAAGAAACGCTCAAGCATTTGGAAGAGGGTGCGGTGCTGACGGGCACGGTGAAGAACCTGACCGAGTACGGCGCGTTCGTTGACCTGGGCGGCCTCGATGGCCTGCTGCATATCACGGACATGAGCTGGGGGAGATTGACGCATCCGCGCGACCTGGTGCATGTGGGCGATGAGATCCACGTAAAGGTTTTGAAGTTCGATAAAGAGAAGCAGCGCGTGTCGCTGGGATTCAAGCAGCTCTCGCCTGATCCGTGGGTGGATGCGGCGGAACGGTATCCGGTAGGCGCGCATGTCAAGGGCCGCGTGCTCAGCGTGACGGATTACGGCGCGTTCATTGAGCTGGAACAGGGCATTGAAGGCTTGGTGCATGTGAGCGAGATGTCGTGGTCAAAGCGCACGAAGCATCCATCGAAGCTGGTGCAGACGGGCACGGAAGTGGAAGCGGTCGTGCTGAACGTGAATCCGACGGAACGCAGGATCTCGCTGGGATTGAAACAGCTGGAGACGAATCCGTGGGAGTCACTGCATGACAAGTATCCGGTGGGCGCCACGGTGGAAGGCCGCGTGCGCAACCTGACCGACTTCGGCGCGTTCATCGAGATCGAAGACGGAATCGATGGCCTGGTGCACGTGAGCAATATGAGCTGGACCAAGCGCATCAAGCATCCTTCGGAAGTGATGAAGAAGGGTGACAAGATCACGGCGCAGATACTGGCGATCGAGCCGGAGAACCGCCGGTTATCTCTGGGCATTAAGCAACTGCAGCCCGATGTTTGGGAGACGTTCTTTGCGACGCATCGCATTGGCGACGTAGTGCATGGCAAGGTGCTGCGCACGGCGGCGTTCGGGGCTTTTGTTGAGATATCGGAAGGCATTGAAGGCCTGTGCCACAACTCTGAAGCGACCGACGAAACAGGCAAGCCGATGAAACTGGAAGCCGGCTTTGAACACGATTTCAAGATCGTGAAGATGACGCCGGAAGAAAAGAAGATCGGGCTGAGCATCCGCGCGGTAGGTGAAGAGGCCAGCCGCAAGGAAGTGGAAGAATACAAGCAGCAGAAGAAGGCCAAGCCGGAGAAGGAACATAAAGGTTCCGGATCTGGTGCTTCTTCGTCGTCCTCATCATCTGCGACTACCACGCTCGGCGAGATGCTGAAGTGGAAGACCGAAGAGAAGGAAGAAAACAAGTAGTTAGGGGTTAGTGGTACAAAAGGCCGCCTGTTGGCGGCCTTTTGTTTTTGCTGTGGTGATGCGAGTTATTTGGCTACGTCGATGCGGACATCCATGTTGATGACGGCGCGGCTGTCGAAGGAACTCATGGTCTTGGTTGGGCTGCGTTGGCCTTTGTACTCGGCATAGACCTCATAATCCACGTTGGGTGACAGTGCGTGGAAGTGGAATTCGCCTTTGTCGTCCACGTAAGCGCTTTTTACGGTGAGGGTTTTCATGTTCTTGAGATAGACCACGGAGCCGGGAAGGATCTCTTCATTCTTGTTGCGCACGTTGCCATTGAGCGTGCGAAGTTGATCTTTGTCTTTGCCGCCGGAGCGCTGGAAGAGCTGCGCGGAGGAATACGGCGCCGCTGCCAGTGTGGCAAGCGCAATGAGAAGTGCCAGCTTGGTTACACGTTTCATCTTCGACCTCCGGGCTAAAAAGGCCCGCCTGCTTCGGGCTCTTACGGCACGGGCAAAGCCGTGTCCTGTATATGAATGGATTCTACTGGATTAGATGCAGCAGAGATGCTGAAGGGGTCAAGCTATCTAGGCAGGTGCAGCGTCAGGTCCTGGCGTTCGTCATTCTCAACATGGACCTTAACCTGTGTCTTTTCAGCAGCTTGCTTGTCCTTGAGAGCGGCCCAGACAACATAATCCGCCTTGCCCGCGGGAAAGCGCTGGGCAAATTCGCCGCTGTTGTTAGAGATCAAATCGATGGTTTTTTTCGCGCCTTCACGGCGGATCTTAATGGCGACGTGGCGCGCGGGGTGGTTATCCGGGCCATAGACCGTGCCGAAGATGAGCGCGTAGGGCGCGCGAGGATCGAGCTTCTGGTCGCCCGCGGCTGAGGGGATTGCGATGACGCAGAGTAGCGCTGAGATGAGCAGCGCTACGGCGAGGTTATTCTTCGTCATCTTCATCCTCGTCAGCATCTTCGTCTTCTTCTTCATCGTCATCTTCGCCGACGGGGCGGAGATCGAGTGGGTCAGTGGTGACCACTTCAAAATCCGAGCCACATTCCGCGCAGGAAACAGCGTCACCTTCTTCGAGCTCGTCTTCATCCAGATCGAGATCGTTGTCACATTCCGGACACAAAACCATTTTCTTCCTCCTGGCGTCGCTCCAAAGAACCTGTTGTAAAACCTTGGGGGCGGGCTCACCGCACCGGATTCGATGGTGGTACCCTTGTCTATATTTAAGTGGATGATGGCCGCACGTCAAGTGCCAGCCATCCGGACCCTAAAAAAATCTTCCTGTAACAGAAAGAGGAACGATGCGACTTCTTACGCCACGAATGACTTCTTCGATCACTTTCTTTTGCTTGTTGTTGTTTACGGCATGTGCGACTGCGCAGAAACCCGCGGAGGCACAGAAGCGTCCGTCACGACCGAGTCGTGGAGAGCCGGGAAAAAATCAATCCGGCCCGGCTGATCCCGAGATCGCAGCGATATTGAAGGACGTATCGCCGCAGCGCATCCAGGCAACGATCGAGAAGCTGGTGAGCTTTGGCAATCGCAGCACGCTTTCGCCGCAGGACGACGCAGCGATCGCTTCCGGTAAAGGCATTGGCGCAGCACGGGAGTGGATCAAGTCGCAGTTCGAGCAGTATTCGAAAGACTGTGGCGGATGTTTGGAAGTGAAGACCGACGAGTTTGTGCAGCCGCCTTCGCGCCGCGTGAACACGCCGACGAAGCTGGTGAATGTGTACGCCGTGTTGAAAGGAACGGACCCCGAGGCGGCTAAGCGGATCTACGTAGTGAGCGGACACTACGATTCGCGCAACAACGATAACTTCAACGTGACCGACCCGGCGCCGGGCGCCAATGACGACGCTAGTGGGACTTCGGTCAGCATGGAATGCGCGCGGGTGATGAGCAAGCACAAGTTCCCTGCCACCGTGATCTTTTTGACTGTGCCGGGCGAGGAGCAGGGATTGTATGGTTCGAAACATTTCGCAGAGATGGCCAAAGAGCAAGGCTGGCACATTGACGCAATGCTGAACAACGATATCGTGGGCGGCAATAAGAGCCCGGAGCAGAATCCGAATATCGTGCGCGTGTTCTCTGAAGGTATTCCGACGACGGTGCTGACACTGGGAACGCCGGCGAGCGCGGGAAATCCTGCGACGCCCGGGACGGCGGACGCAGCGAAGGTGCGGCAGATCAGGATGCTGGGAATGGAGGATGATTCGCCTTCACGGCAACTGGCACGGTACATGGTGCAGCAGGTAGGCCAGAAATATGAAGCCGTATTTGGCCCATTCCATCCGCAGATGATCTACCGGCAAGACCGCTTCCTGCGCGGAGGGGACCACACATCTTTCAACGAAGCGGGATTCACGGCGGTGCGTATCACCGAGTACCGCGAAGATTTCAACCGGCAGCACCAGACTCCGCGCACGGAAAACGGCATCGAATATGGGGATTGGCCGAAGTGGGTGGACTTTGATTATGTGGCCAACGTCGCGCGCATCAATGCGGGAACATTAGCGTCATTAGCTTCGGCACCTGCGGAGCCACAGAATGTAAGGGTCGAGACGCAGAAGCTGGAGAACGACACCGACCTGACATGGGAAGCGTCGCCGGATGGCAACGTGGCTGAATATCAAGTCTTGTGGCGGGACACGACCAGCCCGACCTGGGACCATGTGCAATCAGTGGGAACTGAGTTGAAAGCACATCTCGATATGTCAAAAGACAACGTGTTCTTCGCCGTGCGCGCGGTCGATAAGAAAGGCAATGCGAGCTTACCGGTGGTGCCGCTGCCGCAAGGCCCGCCGCCACGTCCGGCTGCATCCACGGGCGGTGCGAAGTAAGAGCGAGTATCAATGCCGGCTAACCTGCAATCATTCGGATTTCCTCCGTTTACGCGCGCCGTGAAGCAGCTGGTGTACGTGTGCGTTGCAGTGTTCGTGGCTTCGTTCTTCCTGGCGAGATACCAACCGGGATTCATGGAGCGCATACTGGAAACCGCCGCGCTGGTTCCCGGGGCAGTGATCAAAGGTTATCCGGATATGCCTATCCCGCATATCTGGCAATTAGTGACGTACGGGTTCATCCATGATCCGGGCGGTGTGGGCCACATCCTTTTCAACATGCTTTCGCTGTGGATGTTCGGCGCGACGTTGGAACAGGGCTGGGGCTACCGCAAGTTCATGGAGTTTTATTTTTTCTGCATCGTGGGCGCCGCGCTGGTCACAATCGCGTTCTCGTATGCGGGATTGCTGGGATTGACGCCAGCCACGATGACGTTCGGCGCCTCGGGCGGGATTTACGGATTGATCGTGGCGTTTGGCATCATCTATGCCGAGATGCGGGTGTTCGTCTTCGGCATCTTTCCGCTGAAAGCGAAATGGCTGGCCATCATCTGGGTGGCGATCGCGCTGTTCGGCGCCCTG
>JAICWB010000314.1 GCA_025935035.1 Terriglobales bacterium | reverse complement strand
GAAAAGAATATACACAAGCGCGGAAGGTCGCGCAAGTTTGCGCACCATGCATCTGTCCGATGGGCCCATTCGAGGAATAGACTTGAGCATTGGAGTTTCGAGCATGAAAAAGCGCAAACTTGGGAAAAGCGGACTAGAAGTTTCAGAACTCGGTTTGGGATGCATGGGATTGAGCTTTGGGCTTGGCCCAGGGGTGAGCAAGCAAGAAGGAATCGCACTCATTCGCGCGGCTGTCGATCGAGGCGTGACTTTTTTCGATACTGCGGAGATCTATGGCGCATACGTGAATGAAGAACTGGTGGGCGAAGCGCTGGCGCCCTACCGCGACGATGTGGTGATCGCCACTAAGTTCGGTTTCAAGATTGACGCTAACGGAAAGCAAGCCGGCTTAGACAGTCGTCCGCAGCACATTCGGGAGGTCACCGAAGCTTCACTGAAAAGACTGCGCACAGATCGCATCGACCTGCTCTACCAGCACCGCGTCGATCCGAGCGTGCCCATGGAAGATGTAGCCGGCGCAGTGAAACAGCTTATTCAAGAGGGCAAGGTAAAACACTTTGGGCTTTCTGAAGCTGGTGTAAAAGCGATCCGCGCGGCGCATGCTGTGCAGCCGGTGACCGCACTGCAAAGTGAGTATTCGATCTGGTGGCGCGAGCCTGAAGAGCAGATCCTTCCGCTGCTGGAAGAACTTGGTATCGGGTTTGTTCCGTTCAGTCCTTTGGGCAAAGGATTTCTTACGGGCAAGATCGACGAGAGCACAAAATTCTCAGAAAACGATTTTCGCAACGCCGTGCCCCGATTTGCAGCCGACGCGCGGAAAGCAAACCAGGCTGTAGTGCGATTATTGGAAACTATCGGTGGGAAGAAGGATGCTACGCCTGCACAGGTCGCGCTCGCGTGGCTACTGGCGCAGAAGCCGTGGATGGTTCCTATCCCGGGAACCAGCAAGATCCATCGGCTGGAAGAGAACTTGGGCGCGGTGACCGTGCAGCTCACTCCAGAAGATCTGCAAGAGATCGATGTTGCGGCTTCGAAGATCCCGGTCCAGGGCGAACGATATCCTGAGAGCGCGCAAAAGATGATCAACCGCTAACGAAAAGGACTGACATGGAGATCAAACGCGCGGGCACCCAAGTTTCGAGTAAGGGTCCAACAGATTGGTTCACCGGGTCTGTTCGCATCGACCCGCTGTTTCAAGCGCCTGAGCCGGCGTTTGTGCAGGGCGCGAGCGTGACGTTTGAGCCCGGCGCACGCACCGCATGGCACACACATCCGCTGGGACAAACGCTCATCGTGACAGCAGGCTGCGGATGGGCACAGCGCGATGGTGGGCCCGTCGAAGAGATTCGTCCCGGAGATGTCGTATGGTTTGCGCCGGGCGAAAAACACTGGCACGGCGCGACCCCGACGACTGCCATGACGCACATCGCCATACAGGAAAAGAAAGAGGGCAAAGTCGTGGAGTGGATGGAGCACGTAACGGATGCGCAATATCGCAAGTAATGTCGTGTAAGATGTCACCGAATGACGCCACTGTCTGCCTGGCAAAATTTCTACGTGATCGTGGGCTCGTCTGCCGGCGCGCTCATTGGTCTGCAATTTGTGGTGATGACGCTGATAAGCGAATTGCCTGCCGCACGCGACGCAGAGCAAGCGGGCGCCGCTTTCGGAACGCCCACCATCGTTCACTTTGGCGCGGTTTTACTGCTAGCGGCGATCCAATGCGCGCCATGGGAAAGCATAAATAAGCTCATCATTGTGTGGGCCGTGTTGGGACTGGCTGGCGTCGTCTATCAGTTCATGGTCGTGCGGCGCATGCGTAACCAGAATGTCTATAAGCCGGTCTTCGAAGACTATCTCTTTCACATGGTGTTCCCGTTCGCGGCTTACATCATGCTGGTTTGCGCGGCGGTTTGTGAACCGGCATATTTGACCTTCAGCGAGACTTTGTTTCTTGTTGCCTGTACGGCGATGATCCTTCTGTTTGTCGGCATCCACAATGCGTGGGACGCGGTCACATACCACGTGTACGCGGTTGGCAGGAAGCGCCGCAAAGAAGACAAACAAGGCGCATGACCGCTCAAGAATTTTAGCCAGCCCTTGTCGCTATCGTGCTTTACGCTTGCCGTCTTTGCGGTCCGACAAGTGAATGATCGCGGCAGCGGCGGTGAAACGGACTTCTTCCTTCGGATCGTCAAGATGCGGCTCGATCTTTTCGGCAAGTGCGGGATCATTGCGTCGAGAGATGGCGTCCAAGGCAGCGGCCCGGACTAGCCAACTCTTGTCTGAGGCAGCGGTCAGCAGCGCATCCCCGGTGCTGGGGTCGGGATCATCGGCGAGAACGCGTGCTGCCGCTGCGCGGACTGGCGAAGAGTCATCTTTCCGTATGGCCTTGAATGCCTCGACCCCAATGCCCGCAAAAGGAACAAACCCGATTCCCTCCTCGAAACCGAACTGCGCCATTTTCTTCGGATCATGCAGCATCTTCTTCTGATCATCGAGCATACCGCCGCTGCTCTTTTTTTCTCCGGTCAGTACGGCGAAATAAACGTCGTAGCCAGAATCGTCTCCGAGTAGGATCAGCGCGCGGGCGCCGGCGATGATGACACTCACGTCCTTTTCGGTCTCAAGCACCGATTTCAACTTCGGAATAGCCGACTTCGCGCGCATGTGGCCAAGCGATTCAGCTGCAGCAGCGCGGACTTCGGGCTGACTATCGCTCAATGCATTTGTGACCAGATCGGTTGCGCGAATATTGTTTGGAAGCAGCCCCAAAGCCTTCACTGCATGTTCGCGATGTTCCTTGCCCTTGTCGGTGATACCGGCCTGCAGAAGAGACCAGGCCTTGTCAGTATCAACCGCCAGTGAGGGCAGAACGGCTGCCAGACAGAAACTAACCAATGCTAGTGAAAACGCGATCTTGTTCGCGCGTAGCGAAGACGAAACGTACATCATCTCCTCCTGAGCAGCTGG
>JAICWB010000103.1 GCA_025935035.1 Terriglobales bacterium | reverse complement strand
TCACGGCGAGCGAGGTCAGGCCCAGCGCCACGGCGAGTAGCGGAGCAAGCAGAAACAGAGGCTTGTTCACGCCGGGCGGGAGCATGTCTTCTTTAACGATAAATTTGATGGCGTCTGCGGCGGGCTGGAGCAAGCCGAAGGGGCCGACGCGCGTGGGACCCCACCGGTTCTGCATGCGTCCAATGAGTTTGCGCTCCAACCATACGGTATACGCGCATGCGCCGAGCAGGACGTGCGTGATCACCAGGATCTTGATGACCATGATCAAGACCCAGATCAGAATGTCTTTCATCTCAGGCGTGAGGGTCAATCAGCCATGACCTCGCTGGTCTCACCAGTATATTTTTCCATCACGGAGTTCAACGTGTTTGAGTAACGGCCGAGCGTGCCCGACGTGAACAGCGTGTCGTTAGCGGGCCAGATCAGTTCGGGATTCTGTTGCGCGCCCGTGCCTTTGCCGGTCGCGTGCGAATGGACCGAGTTGCCGGAGAAGAGGTTGAGGCGCGAGACGTCGTATCCGGGAACGAGCCGCTGGATCTCGTCGAAGATGGCGGAAGGATCGAGCGGACTCATCTTGGGTTCGTACTTGTTGGCGATAAGCCATATCTCATGACGGTCGGCCTCACCGGACTGCGCGCCGCGGGATTGTCCCATATCTGCGCGAACACCCTTGCCGAAGGGGACGAGATCAGCGAGCTCGAAGCCGATACGGTCAGCGATGCGGACGATAAGTTCGAAATCTGACTTGCTGCCGGCGAAGTCTGCGGCTTTCTTGAGGAGCTGCAGATCGCCGTAGGTGTTGGTGAAGCTGCCCGCTTTTTCGTAAGCATTGTTCGAGGGCAGGACGACGTCTGCCATGGAGGCGGTCTCGGTGAGGAACATGTCCTGCACCACCACGAATGTCTTGGCCGTCTGTCCGGGCTGCACGTTGTAACGGGCGAATGGATTCGCGCCGACG
Source organism: Terriglobales bacterium (assembly GCA_025935035.1). Classification (GTDB taxonomy): domain Bacteria; phylum Acidobacteriota; class Terriglobia; order Terriglobales; family Acidobacteriaceae; genus JAICLA01. Next base: position 7,978 of record JAICWB010000103.1, on the reverse strand, counting down.
ATGTAGAGCGCGCCCAGTTTGCCGGAGCGTCCGGCTTCGACCATAGCTGCGGTGTCGAGTCCGGCGGACTTCGGAAGATTTGCGCCATATTCTGAGAACGCGCCCGCATTTGCGACCGGGGTGTAGCCTGGGAGCAGGTCAGGGTACAGACCCATGTCTGCGGCGCCGCGCGAGTTGGCGTAGTCGCCCAGCATCATGAAGCGCACTTTCTTGTGCGACTGGCCAAGCTTCACAATGGTGGCGATATCTTTGCCGCGAATGTCCGCGCTGAGAATGATGAGCAGATCATCTTCTTTACGCAGGAGTTCGCGCATGGCGAGAAGCTGGTCTTTCTTCGTGCCCGCAGTCGTGAGCTGGTCGGCGGCGGAATCTGTGCCGGACAGGAACTCAAAGAACTTTGCATAAGCGCCTTGGGGGATGTGCGCGTACGACTTTGACTGGCGGCGGAGCTTGATCTCTTCGTCGTTCACGATGAAGAGCTTGCCGCCGTGCAGACGGATGTTGGTGCGAATACGCTCGGCGAGTAGCGGATGCTGTTCGGTGGGGTCACCGCCAAGAAGCAGGATTGCAGGCGATTTCTCTACGTGATGCAGGGAAGCAGTGAGTTCGGGCTTTCCGGCCACTGCCGCCGCAAACGCGGGATAATCCGCCGTGCGGTGATGATCGATATTGTTGGTGCCCAGCGCCTTGCGCGCGAACTTCTGCAAAAGATAATTTTCTTCGTTGGTGGTGCGCGTGGAACCGATCACGCCGATGGCAGCGCCGCCTTGCGAGTCGCGAACTTCCTTGAAACGGCGGCCGATGAGGTCAAAGGCTTCGTCCCATGTGGCGTAGGCGAGCTTGCCGTTCTTGCGAACGAGCGGCATCTTCAGTCGATCAGGATGCTGCTGGAAGTCGAACGCGTAGCGGCCCTTGATGCAGAGGAAGTCACCATTGATGCCGCTCTTGTCGCGGTTGTCGCCGCGCACTATCTCCGTGCCGGTGTCAGAGCGACGCACGCCGAGCGTGGTCTTGCAGCCGTCACCGCAATGGGTGCAGACGGTGGCAGTGTGGTTCATCTCCCAGGGGCGCGTCTTGTAGCGATACGTACCGGAGGTCAATGCGCCGACAGGGCAGATATCAATACATGCTCCGCACTCTTCGCATTCGAGATGGTCACCTTTGTTGGGCGCAATGACGGAACTGACACCGCGGTTCTGGATGCCGAGCGCCCACACGTCCATGACCTCGCCGCAGACGCGCACGCAGCGATAGCAAAGGATGCAACGCGGACGGTCGAAGTACACTACCGGCGACCACTGCTGCTCGTCCTTGTGCTGCTTGGTCTCCATGTACTGCGATTCGGCAGCGCCGTAGGTGAACGTCATGTCCTGCAATTCGCATTCGCCGCCGGCATCACAGACGGGGCAATCGAGCGGATGGTTGCCGAGGAGGATCTGTACAGTAGCTTTGCGCGCCTGGCGGACTTCGTCACTGTCATTGGTGACGACCATGCCTTCAGTGATGGGCACGGTGCAGGCGGTCTGCAACTTCGGCATCTTCTCGATGCGCACCACGCACATTCGGCATGCGGCTTGGAGCGAGAGGCCCGGGTAGTAGCAGAACGACGGGATCTCAATACCCGCGTTTTTGCAGGCGTCAATGAGAAGCGTGCCCGCGGGCGCTTTGATCTGCTTGCCGTCAACGGTGATGGTCACGAGTTGTGGTGTATCAGCCATTCGTACTCTTCAAATCTTCTTTGAGAAAAACTTGTTCCGACTCCTCAACCATGCTTCCATCATTCTTGCAATCTGGCCAAGTGCAATAAAGCTGTCTCTCCCTTGGAATTGCTCTACCTTCTTTATCAGTCACAATCCTAATCAAGAAATGTAAGCAGCTCGGGCACCGACCAATAGTCAGGTCTGAATGTTTTCGCGTTCTACAACAATCCTCCATAAACCTTACGCAAATGCCGGTTCTGGAATGCTGCCCTTGTTCTCATACGGACAAGGCTTGCCGTCCAGATGATCTTCAAATTCCTGGCGCCACTTCTGCACGATGGACATAGTCGGAATCGCTGCTGCGTCCCCGAGCGGACAGAAGGTGCGTCCCAACATGTTTTGCGCCAGGTAGTTGATGTTGTCGATATCTTTCTTCACGCCTGCGCCCGCGTGGAAGCGGATCAAAGTCTTCTTCAGCCAGTCTGTACCTTCTCGGCAGGGGATACACCATCCGCAACTCTCGTGTTGGTAAAACTTCATGATGCGCAGCGCGAATTTGACCATGCAGGTGTCTTCGTCACAGACGACGACACCGCCAGAGCCGAGGAATCCGCCGGTCTTGGCGAAGGAATCGAAATCGAGATTGATGGCTTCGGCCTCCGGCGCGGTGAGCAGATAAGTGGACGAACCGCCAGGAACCACTGCTTTCAACTTCTTGCCGTTGGGAATTCCTCCGCCGACTTCATAGATCAACTTCTTCATCGGGTAGCCGAGCGGAAGTTCGTAGACGCCGGGCTTGTTCACGTGTCCGCTGAGACAGAAGAGTCGCGTGCCGCCATTCTTTGGCGGACCGTAGTCGGCGAATTTCTGTCCGCCGTCGAGGATAATGTGTGGAACTGAAGCAAGAGTCTCAACGTTGTTGATGACCGTAGGTCCACCCCAGAGTCCAACGACCGCAGGAAATGGCGGACGGATGCGCGGCACGCCGCGTTTGCCCTCAAGCGATTCCATCAACGCGGATTCTTCGCCGACTTCATATGCGCCCGCGCCGGTATGCCAGTAGGCGTCAAACTTCTTGCCGCTGCCAAAAATGTTGTCGCCGAGGAAGCCTTTGGCGTAGGCGTCGTCGATCGCCTTCTGCATGATGGTAAGCAGGTAGCGGTACTCACCTCTTATATATATGTAACCCTTCTGTGCGCCCACGGCGAGGCCGGCGATGATTACGCCTTCGATCACGGAATGCGGATCATGCTCGAGGATGAGACGGTCTTTGCAAGTGCCGGGCTCGGATTCGTCACCGTTCACGAGGATGTATTTGGGCTTGGCTGACTCTTTCGGAACGAAGGCCCACTTCATGCCGGTAGGGAAGCCGGCGCCGCCGCGGCCGCGCAGGTTTGAGGTCTTGACCTCATTGATGATCGCGTCCGGCGTCATGGTCAGCGCTTTGCGCGCGGCTTTGTAGCCATCCAACTCGATGTATTTATCGATGTTGGTGGCGCCTTTGCCGAAGCGGCGGGACACGACCTTGATTTCGTCAGCGTGTTTTACGAGATCTGCCATTATTTCTTTGCGTACTGTTCCAAAACCTTATCCATCCGCTCGGGCGTCAGATTTTCATGGAAGTCATAATTGACTTGCACGGCCGGCGCCCAACTGCATGCGCCAAGGCATTCGACTTCTTCAAGTGAAAACAGGCCGCTGGCTTGTGTCTGCTTGTGTCCGATGCCGAGCTTCTGTTTGCAGTGCTCGAAAACTTCTTCGCCGCCTCGTAGCAGGCAACTGATGTTGGTGCATACCTGAACGTGGTATTTGCCCATCGGCTTGGTGTGCAGCAGCGAGTAGTAGCTGATCACGTTGCGGACTTCAAGGTCGGTCAGCTCGACACGCTTTGCGATGTTGGCGATGACTTCGTCCGAGAGGTGGCCGACCTCGTCTTGCGCGAACAGCAGCATGGGGACGAGGGCCGAGCGCTTGGTCGGATAGTTCGTCACCATCTTGTCGAACTTCTTGGATAGTTGTTCGCTGAACATATTTTCAAAAAGCAGATTCCTCACTCCGTTCGGAATGACAAATCTGGGTTATCGGTCGATCTCTCCGAGCACAATATCAATGCTACCGATGGCGGCGACCACGTCGGCGAGCAAGCGGCCGACACACATCTTTTCCAAAGCTTGCAGATTCGCGTATGAGGGCGAGCGCATGTGTACGCGATAGGGCTTGGCGGTTCCGTCACTGACCGCGTAATAGCCCATTTCTCCGCGCGGAGATTCGACCGCCTGATAGACCTCACCTGCCGGCACAGCAAAGCCTTCCGTAACAATCTTAAAGTGATAGATGAGGGCTTCCATCTGCGTCTTCATCTTTTCGCGATCGGGTAGCACAACTTTGGGTGCGTCTTCAGTTTTGATCGGCCCCGACGGGAGCCCTTCGAGCGCCTGCTTCACCATTCCGATGGATTCGCGCAATTCGGCCACCCGCAGCATGTAGCGCGCGTAGACGTCGCCCGCAGTCGAGGTGGGCACTTTGAACTTGAATTTTTCGTAGCCGCTGTAGGGCATATCGCGGCGCAGGTCCCAATCGACACCGCTGGCTCTGAGTGGAGGCCCGGTCACGCCCAGCGAGATGCAATCTTCCGCGGACAGTGTTGCAACGCCCTTGGTGCGTTCCACCCAGATGCGATTGGAGGTGAGCAGATTCTCGTACTCGTCGATACGTTCAGGGAAGATCGCGGCGAACTTGCGAACTTTATCGAAGAAGTCGAGTGGTGGTTCCAGCGCCAAGCCGCCGATGCGGAAGTAGGAAGTCATCATGCGCTGTCCGCTGACGTTCTCAAAGATGCGCAGGATGTCTTCACGCTCGCGGAAGCAATAGAGGAAGACCGACATGGCGCCCATGTCGAGCGCGTGCGTGCCCAACCAGACAAGATGCGAGGCGATGCGCGTGAGTTCATTGAGCATCACGCGGATCCATTGCGCTCGCTCCGGGACCTCAAGCTGAAGAAGTTTTTCAATGGCCAACACATAGCAGAGGTTGTTGGTCATAGGGCAGAGGTAGTCGATGCGGTCGGTAATCGGCACTACCTGTTGGTAGAACTTAGCTTCGCAGGTCTTCTCGATACCGGTGTGCAGATAGCCGATGTCAGGCACCATGCGGACCACGCGCTCGCCATCGATCTCAAGCAGCAAACGAAGCACGCCGTGCGTGGACGGGTGCTGCGGCCCCATGTTCAGGACCATCGTTCCGGCTTCAGTCATCTCCGCAGAAGCCATGTTAGAGAGGGTCGCCACTAGCGATAGCCCTCCACTGGATAATCTTTGCGCAAGGGATGACCTTCCCAATCGTCCGGCATCAGGATGCGCGCCATATTGGGATGTCCGATGAAGCGAATGCCAAACAGATCATGGACCTCGCGTTCGAAGAAATTCGCCGCCGGCCAGACAGAGATGATGGATTCGACATTGGCATTGTCGCCATTGAGCATTACCCGCAGGCGGACGCGCTCCTTCAAACTGTGTGAGAGCAGGTGATAGGTGACTTGGAAGCGCGGTTCAGCAGGGAGCCAGTCCACCGCTGTAACGTCGGAGAGAAAATTGAATTCCGCTTTCAGGATGCTGCAGGCGTCGCGAATGAACGCGCGGTCAACGGTGATGGTCAACTCATTGCGATCGAACTTCGCCCCAGTCACTGCCTCCGCTTTCCAGGAAAGAAGGCGGGCCATCGCAGGATGGTCTTTTAACTGATCGATATCTGAGATGGCGGGCTCGATGCGGCCGGCGGTGTTACTCATCGACGGTCTCCAGCGGATCAGCCGCGTTCCAACTCAGTACACCCTTCTTCCAGATGTAAAAGAATCCGACGAGAACGATACCTATATATATGAGCATCTCCCAGAGGCCGAACAGGCCGCGGGTCTTTCCATCAATTCCCGTGGCCAACAATTCCTTGTAGACCACCGCCCAGGGAATCAGGAAGATGGCTTCCACGTCGAACAGGATGAACAACATGGCCACCAGATAAAATTTCACTGAGAAGCGGTGTTGCGCGTCGCCGGTGGGAGTGATGCCGCACTCATAGGGCTGCATCTTCATCTTGCTGTACTTGCGCGCGCCCAGCACGGCCGAAAGCACGATCATCCCCACACCGATACCGGCGGCGACCAGTAGCTGCATCAGGATCGGAAGATATGGGGTAAGGGAGTTCTCAGGCATAAAGGTGCAGCAAACAGTAACTTACGGCCATCTACAGTGAACATTTGAATATAGATTTCCGCTCTCAGAAGTGTCAAGCTTTCGCAGCGACACAAAAACAAAAGTTACTTGTTTTCGGCGTGACGTTCGCTACAATGCGGAAGCTTTTGCGGAAAGTTCACGCGCAGGAAAAGCAGAGACCCTTGTCACAGATATTCGGTTTCAATACGGACACCAAAGTCGGCGACACCGTCTACCACGTGCAGAGCGAAGCGCGTGAGAATGACCTATTGCTGCAGACGCAGGTGTTCGTGAAGGGACACTGCATCGGAAAGCGCGCCTCTTCTTATGCCGAGCGCACGGTGCAGCCGGGATTTTCAATCGAACTGATGCATGAACTGCTGAAGGCGCAACATCGCATGATGCTGGAAGCTGTGCGCGAGAGCAGGGTAGAGGCGCTGTTCAGCCATGACGGTTCCGTGCAAGATGTGAACGCCGGAGGCATGGCTATCCAATGGATGAACGCGAGCGAAAGTTTTCCCGGCGACAAGGCAATTCTGAAGCTCATCGTGACGAAGCATGAAGAGCCGGTTGACGGCGCTCTGATCAGCTCGCGGATCTCTTTTGAGCAGGATGCGCATGTTCACTCGCAATCCATGTCAGAACCTGACGGCAAGGCAGAGATCGAGATCGAGCTGCCAGTGCCGCCAACCGGCAGCGAGACTCCGGTCTTGATACGCGCAGTGACTGACGATAAATCGGTGACTCGCAAATTCCGCATCAAGCGCATCTGAACGCTTCCGTTACAATCCTGATATGAAGCTCGTCATCAATGGGGCCGAGCGCGAGGTCGCGGATGTCCCCGACCTCGCGGCACTCATCGAGTCGCTCGGAATGAAGCCTGATCGCATCGCGGTGGAATTGAACCGCGGGATCGTGCCGCGAGGGACGTGGGCGGAAACGCCGCTGAAAGAGGGCGACCGTTTGGAGATCGTCCACTTTGTGGGCGGCGGGACGCGGCCCTGATCTTCGTCGCCAAACTCCGCGACCGCTCCTGATTTACTTCCTTGATTACCCCAACTTTCTTCTTGACTCGCAACACCTGCGTCTTAGAATGTTTGAAACATTTGTTGTAGAGAATGTTTGGCAACATTTCTCGAGATAAATGTTTTAAACATTCAGGAGCACGGCGGATGTCGGCACAATTCACATCTGAACAAGTGGTGGCGCTTACGGCCATTACTCCGCGCCAGCTCCAATGGTGGGACGAACGCGGCATTGTGGTACCGGCCCGTGACGGCCGTAACCGGCTGTACTCGATGGATGACGTGGCGGAGATTGCGGTCGTTTGCCAGCTTCGCCGCCGCGGATTCTCATTGCAGCGTGTCCGCAAGATCATGCGTTATTTGCAGCGCGAGTTGGGAAAGCGGCTGGCAGAGACGGTGACTGCGGGTTCTGACTATCACTTGCTGACAGACGGCCGCCGTATTTATCTGGAGAACTCCGCCAAAGAGGTCATCGACATCCTGAAGAACTCCCGCCAGCCGATGCTGGCAGTATGCCTGAGCGATGCGGTCCGCGAGATACACGCGGAGATTCGCACGCAGGCGGGGCCAGCCAAACGCAAGACGGCATCCGCCAAAGCGTTCTCCGTTCACTCTCGCAGCATGGCGAGCAAACGCAGGGCGATGTCTTAAAGAATTTTCGGCTTGCGACTAAAGGTGAATAGGCGCACGGCCGATGAAAGTAGCAACGAGGGCTAGCAGGAGCACTACAGACCGAACTTCAGACTGAACCGAAGCTAGATGCTGGAGGTGAGCATGGTAGCGGAACTCAATTTGTTGAGTGAATGGATACCGGAACAGATGTCGCCGGGAACATTGTTCGTGTTGGAGAATGCCGGTGAGGTGGGTGAGCAGGACGATCCGTATTGGGCCGTGCTGGCTTGTCCGGAGTGTGGGACGCTGGGATTGGTGACGCGTCGGCAGATCAACGGATTCATTCCTGTCATCTGCGGAAGCGATAAGTGCTCGGCTCAGTTCTTTATGAAAGACGACAACGTAGTGGTGCGCAGACCTAGTTAGCCCTGGG
>JAICWB010000288.1 GCA_025935035.1 Terriglobales bacterium | reverse complement strand
TTGGTCTGCGAGAAAGCGGGCATCGCGAGGAGTGCCGCCAGTGGCAATGTGATTACAAGACGTTTCTGCATTTCGTTCCTCCAACAAATTTTGCTCACCCAGCTCGTTTGATACGGGGCCTGGGTCAAAAACCTTTTAAGTCGCTTCACTAGAGTCGGCCGGGTGAATTGCTGGTTGGCGGACACAGTGACGTACACCATCCCTAATATCACTTTCCATGCCAAACTCCTTGCCGAGGGCAGCCTTGCCAAGCTGTTGCAAACAAAACTCTTCCAGCTACGGCTGGAATAGCAGCCGAATAGGCCTAAGGCGAAAAGCGTAAAAGTTTCATAGGTATGGCGGTAAAAACGGGGGAATGTACCCTGAAATCGGGTCCTTCAGAGGTACCTCAGGCATTGACCAATCGTGCGCCGCCCGCCGCCGATTCCTCTCAAAATCGCGCGATTCGCAAGGTATTATGTGGCGGGGTCTGGCCACCCATGGGTTCCACCACCGCAACAACCCGCAAAGCGAAGGGCAAGCTCAGCGATCCTGACGTCTTGGTGGACCTCGTCTCCCGAATCTCCGAAGGCATCTACATCACAAATTCAGCGGGCAAGATCATTGACGCGAATCCCGGATTCCTGCGTCTCACCGGCATCAGTTCGATGGAAGAGCTCAAGCTCTACCGCACCACAGATTTTCTTCCGCCGGAACAGCGTGCCGCCGAACTGCAACTGCTCAATCGTGACGGCCACGTAAAAGATTTTGAACTTACATTCCATCTACCTGATGGCACAGTCCGCACCGTGCTCGACACTGCCTATGCCGCGAAGGATCCGCTCACCGGCGAGACTACGTACCGCGGCGTGGTGCGTGACATCACCGAACGCAAAAGCCTGGAAGGAATGTTGCACGAGCAAAGCGTGCGCGACCCGCTTACCGGATGCTTCAATCGGCGCGGCCTGGCTGAGTTTGAAAAGCGCGAAGGCGACAAGCAGTGGGGATGCATCGTTGTAGATATCGACGACTTCAAGCACTACAACGACACCTTCGGCCACCTAGCCGGCGACGAAGCCCTCACCAGCCTCACGCGTTTTCTCTTCCGCCATCTGCGCGCAGACGCGTCGATAGTCCGCATGGGCGGCGATGAATTCCTGATACTGCTACCGAGCATCGATCTGATTCAGACCAAGCAGACCGCAAACCGCATCGAAGCGGCCGCAGCTCAAGAAGGCCCAACACCGTTTTCCATGGGATACGCCGCGCGTGACGGAGAAGAGAAATTAGAGATGACCATCCACCGCGCCGACCAGAACCTCTACGGCGTGAGGACGTTCATGCGGACACAGAGCAAAGAGCGCAGAGCGAAGAAGTAAGAATCAAGAGCCACCGCGGATAAAAGACAGATCAAAGAAAGATTTTTCAAACAAATCCGTCTTTTATCTGTCTTTGATCCGCGGTTAAAAGTTTTGGCTTTGCCCTGCCATCATCCCCGGCACCGTGACGAATTCAAAGCCCCTCTGCTTGTATTCGCCAATGATCCTATCGGAAGCGATGACCGTGTGCGCGCGGTCAGCGCCCATCTCCTTAAAACCGCCATCGTGCATCAGAATGACGTCGCCGCCGGTGATCTGCCGACGCGCGTGTTGCGCAACGCGGTCGGCAGTCGTCTTTTTCCAATCCCAGCAGGTCACCGTCCACATCACGGGTGTGTAACCGAGTTCGCGAGCGACGCGCAGGGTCGCCGGACGACGCAGGCCGAAGGGTGGACGAAATATCTTCTCGTGTGTGAATCCGGCGTCCCTGAGCGCACTTGCGCAACCTTCTAACTCCGCACGTACGTTCGCCGCTGAAAGGAGTGGCAAGCGCGGATGAGTCGTCGTATGGTTTCCAATCACGTGCCCTTCCGCAATGACGCGCTGCACAATATCCGGACGCTCCTGCACAAACTTACCGATCAAAAAAAACGTCGCTTTCACCTCATGCTTCGCCAACACATCCAACAGATGCAAAGTATGCGGATCGTTGGGCCCGTCATCGTAGGTAAGCGCCAGCCTCTTATCGCGTCCTGGCGTGCCGATGAACGTCTCACCATAGAGCTGCGAACGCCAAGCCAGCGAGTGATACCCGGCAAAGCCCGCCGCACCCAGCGCCGCGCCACCAATGATGTAAGGAAGCATGCGAAGACAGTGTACCTTCTCATTTGTCATCCTGAGCGGAGGGCGCCAGCCCGGAGTCGAAGGACAATGCATTTGACTTTGACTCTGCGCGCCAGAGGCGCTGCAAGGCTTTTCGGGAAACGGGAAACCGGAAACGGGAAACGATTTGTTATAAATAACCATGCCCACGCCTCCCGCTGCGGAGACACCCGACCTACCCCACTCGCCCTTTGCCGCCTTCCAACATCGCGACTACAGCCTGTACCAAGTGGCGCGCATGCTCGTCGTCCTCGGGCTGGAGATGCAGTCGGTCGGCGTGGCCTGGCAGGTGTATGAACTCACGCGGCGCCCGCTGGATCTCGGCTATGTAGGCCTCATTCAGTTCGCGCCAGCGGTGCTGCTCATGCTCATCGTAGGACACACCGCTGACCGCTTTGATCGTCGCATCATCATGCTCTGTTGTTTCTCGGGATACGCCATCTGCGCGACGCTATTATTTCTCTACACCACACAAGGTGCGCAACCGCTGCAAGCGCATCGCATCTTTTTGATCTTGGCGCTGCTCGGCGTGGCGCGTGCCTTCTCCGCGCCAACAAGTCAGGCCATGCTGCCAACACTGGTGCCGGATGTTCATTTTCAAAATGCTGTGGCCTGGAGTTCATCCATCTTTCAGCTCGCCACCATAGCCGGCCCGGCGATCGCGGGAGTGATATATGCGGTCGGGCGCGGTCCTGCGACTATCTATGCGACATCAGCAACTCTTTTCCTCTGCGGCATCGTCCTAGTTGCCTTCATGCACATCCGCCTGGGACGCCTGGAGAAACGCAACATCTCTATGGAGACCATGCTGGCCGGATTTAAATACGTTTGGAAAGAAAAGATCGTGCTCGGCTCCATCTCGCTCGACCTGTTCGCGGTGTTGTTAGGCGGCGCAGTAGCGCTGCTGCCTGTTTATGCAGACCAGATCCTGCACGTCGGCGCGCGAGGACTCGGCGTGATGCGCGCCACACCCGCCATCGGCGCGGCCATCATGGGCGGCTTGCTTGCGGCGCGTCCGTTGCGGAAGAAGTCAGGCATCATCATGTTCACCTGCGTCGCCATCTTCGGCACCGCGACTATCATCTTCGGCCTCTCGCGCAACTTCTATCTGTCGCTAGTGATGCTGGCCGCCATCGGCGCCAGTGACATGGTGAGCGTCGTCATCCGCGGCACGCTGGTGCAGATCAACAC